>JAFGID010000196.1 GCA_016929735.1 Ignavibacteriales bacterium
GTTTACAAAATATTTATTTATTTTTAAAAGGTTTTTGTGCAATTTTAATGATCTAAATGACTAATTTCAAACTCATATCGAATTACAAGCCATCGGGTGATCAGCCGGAGGCAATTGCTCAACTTTTAAAAGGTCTACAGAGGAATGATAAACATCAGGTGCTGCTCGGAGTAACAGGAAGCGGTAAAACTTTTACGATGGCAAATATAATAGAGAAAATTAATAGACCGGTACTCGTGATTTCTCATAATAAAACTCTTGCTGCTCAATTGTATTCTGAATTTTGTGCTTTTTTTCCTGAAAATGCTGTGGAATTTTTTATCAGTTATTACGATTATTACCAGCCCGAAGCGTATGTTGTTAAAAGTGATTTATACATTGAAAAAGATTTTTCCGTTAATGAAGAAATTGACCGATTACGGCTCAAAGCAACAACTTCTTTAATTGAAGGGAGAAATGATGTCCTGATTGTTGCGAGTGTAAGTTGCATATATGGCATTGGTGCACCACACGAATATGCCCGTCAAATTGTATTTTATAAAAAAGGTCAAAGCATTGAAAGAAAAACTATGTTGCGTCAACTGATAGATATTTTTTATGAAAGAAATGATGTGGAACGAAAGCGTGGTTGCTTCAGAGCGAGGGGGGATGTAGTTGAAATTATCCCCGCTTATCAGAATGAAGAAGCAGTCAGATTGGAATTATGGGGCGATGAAATTGAAAAGATTTCGATTATTGATGCTTTTACCGGCAATGTGATTCGCGAGGTTGATTCGATAGCAATATATCCTGCAAAATATTTTGTTACAACTAAAGAACAAATTGAGCAAGCGATTAGAAGAATTGAAATTGAATTAAAAGAACAACTAAGATATTTTGAATCGGAACAAAAATATTTGGAAGCACAGCGAATAGAACAAAGAACAAAATTCGACATTGAAATGATGAAAGAACTTGGCTACTGCTCAGGAATAGAAAATTATTCTCGGCATATTGATGGGCGGGCTATTGGTTCCAGACCTTATTGCTTGTTTGACTACTTCCCGAAAGATTATCTTTTAATTATAGATGAATCACATATAACAATTCCACAAATACGCGGAATGTCCAATGGTGATAGGTCAAGAAAAGAAACATTGGTAGAGTTTGGTTTTCGACTTCCTTCCGCTTTGGATAATCGACCGTTGAAATTTGATGAGTTTGAAAATCTTACTAATCAAATCATTTATGTAAGTGCCACTCCCGGCGAATATGAAATTCAAAAATCAAATAATATTGTTGTTGAACAGGTAATCCGACCAACAGGATTAATTGACCCCGAAATCGAAGTCAAACCAATCAAAGGACAAATTGACGATTTAATCGGTGAAATCAGAAAAAGAGCAAATAATAAAGAGAGAACGCTTGTTACCACTCTTACAAAGAAAATGGCTGAGGATTTAACAGATTATTTAGAGAGATTGAACATAAAAGTCCGATATATTCACAGTGATATAGATGCATTGGAACGGGTTGAAATTATTCGAGATTTGAGAATTGGTGATTTTGATGTACTAGTTGGTGTTAACCTACTTCGTGAAGGGCTTGACTTACCCGAAGTTTCACTTGTTGCGATTATTGATGCTGATAAGGAAGGATTTCTAAGGAGTGCGAGGTCTCTAATTCAAACTGCAGGAAGGACAGCAAGAAATGTTAATGGAAAAGTAATTATGTATGCGGACAAGTTGACCGATTCTATGAAATATGCAATTGATGAAACGAACAGAAGAAGAAAAATTCAATTGGAATATAATAAACAAAATAAAATAACTCCCAAGACAATTTATAAAAGTGTGGAAGAAATCATGTCATCAACATCGATTGCGGATATAAGAAAGAAAGATTCCAAAGCAGAACATTCTTTTACTAAAATTGCAGAGCCGGTTTTGAAATATATGTCAAATGAACAGAAAGAAGATTTGATTGAACAAATGACAGAAGAAATGTTGAAAGCCGCCAAAGATTTGGAATTTGAAAAAGCTGCAGGTTTACGAGACGAAATCGATAAATTGAAAAAATTGATTAATGGTTAATTTTTAATAGTGAATGGTTAATTAATATTTTTTTAGAAACCTTTGAAAAGCTATGGTTTTGCCTTTAGTGTCATTCCTACAAAAGTGGGCATCCATTGAGTAAATATGACTGATGAGAGATTTGGCAGTGGTCATTCCCACGCAAGTGGGGATCCATTGTAAGCAGGAATCCATAAAAAGAAAAGTGGATATCCGCTTACGCGGGTATGACAAAGAAGATTGTCATTTACTTGCAAGTATGAATCCTTTGGTTTTTATACATTAATAGATTTGCAAAAATAGTTAAAGTATCAAACATTCAAGTTTTCAGAGCATTTTATATAACATTTATAAAATAAAATCGTCTAAAAATAACTAAATTTTAATTAACAAATATTATAAGGAGCATTAAATGAAAGAAATTCATTTCTTAGCAGTATTTTTTATACTGATTCTTATGTTTTTCGGTTGCGAAAGTGGAAGCAATCTTTCAATCGAATATGAAAAATTTACACTTGATAATGGACTTGATGTAATATTACACATTGACCGCTCAGATCCTATTACTGCTGTCGCTGTTCAATATCATGTAGGTTCTAATCGCGAAGAACCACAGAAAACAGGTTTTGCTCATTTATTCGAACATATGATGTTTCAAGAATCCCAACACGTTCCACAAGACCATTTCTTCAGGAAAATTCAAAATGCAGGAGGGACACTTAATGGTGGGACTTGGACTGATGGAACAGTTTATTATGAAGTTGTCCCCAATAATGCATTAGAAATGGTTCTGTGGATGGAAGCTGATAGAATGGGATTTTTATTGAGTACCGTTACTCCGGAAGCATTTGCGAATCAACAGGAAGTTGTTATTAATGAAAAGAAACAACATGTTGATAATCAACCTTATGGTCACACAAGTTATATTATCGGTAAATTATTATATCCCGAAAATCATCCTTATAATTGGCAGGTAATTGGTGCAACACCAGATTTAATTAATGCTACTTTAAGTGATGTGCATCAATTTTTTAGAAAGTGGTATAAATCCTCGAATGCTACTCTTGTTATTGCTGGTGATTTTGATGTTGAGCAAACAAAAAAATTAGTAGAAAAATATTTCGGTGAAATAAAAAGTGATAATAAAGTTGAAGATTTAAAACCAATGCCTGTAAAGTTGAATGAAACAAAGAAAGTTTTCTTTGAAGATAATTTTGCAAATTCACCCGAATTAAGAATTGTATTTCCTACAATCGAAAGTTATAATAAAGATTCGTATGCTCTTACACTGCTTTCGGAATTATTAACAAATGGGAAAAAAGCACCGCTTTATAAAGTAATTGTTGAAGAAAAGAAACTTGCTCCATCAGTTAGAAGTTATCAAGGTAGCAAAGAATTGGCAGGTGAATTTCAAATAATCATAAGAGCATTTCCAACTGCGAATTTAACAGATGTTGAAAATGCAATTTTTGAATCATTCACAAAATTTGA
>JAFGID010000197.1 GCA_016929735.1 Ignavibacteriales bacterium
CTGAGGCAACATTGAGAATTGAAATGCATGGTTTGAATAATTATACTTGTGTGTATGACCATAATGTTTCAATTTACATCAATGATGTCTTTGTAGATAATGTTCAATGGGATGGTCAAAATAAATATTTATTCCAAAAAATATTTCCAATATCACTTAGCGGTATAAATTTTAATTCGTCTGGAAATAAAATAAGAATTGAAACTCTCGGTAATATATGTGCTGCGGGATTGAGCGATAACATTTTAGTCAACTGGTTCGAATTTGAATATTGGGCATATCTAAAAGCAAATAGCAATAATTTAATCTACAATTCTTATCCTTATGTATCGGGCAAGAAAGATTTTCAAATAAGAAATTGGAATAGCTCAACCATAAAAATATTTATACCTGAAAAAGAAGTAATTATTACAAATGCAAATATTATTGGTAATCCTGAAGGTAATGTTTTATTTAAGGACACGCTCGTCGCAGATACCAGATACTATTGTGTCTCAAATGATTTTTATCTATTACCAGATTCAGTAGTTTTAGATATAAATTCAAATTTATCAAATACATCAAATGGTGCTGATTACATAATTATTACTCATAAGAATTTTACCTTTGCAGCTCAGGAATTAGCAACATTTAGAAGTAATAATTTAGACGGATTTGAAAATGCACGTGTAAAGGTCATTGATGTCCAGGATATATACGATGAATTTTCGTATGGGCTCCTTAATCCTTATGCATTGAAAGATTTTATTAGTTATGCTTTTAATAATTGGACTTATCCTGCACCTTTTTATGTAGTTTTATTTGGTGATATGAGTTGGGATTATAAAAAACTATTACCAACAAGCAGACCTAATTTTATTCCTTCGATTCCATATCATTCATATCAATACGGACTTGCAGCCTGTGATAACAATTTTGTAGCGGTTGCGGGAAATGATTTAATCCCTGATTTATCGATTGGTCGCCTTTCATGTGAAACAATTGAAGAAGCAAATATACTTGTTGAAAAAATAATAAATTATCCAACTGATTACTCGAAGGAATGGAAAGAAAATGTTATTTTAATTGGTGCTGGTCAGAATGCAGAAGATGAAGCAAGATTCGGGTTTAACAATGACAACATAGCATTAGAAAATCTTTATCTAAAAAATAATGGTTACACTTCTACAAAAATATTTAGATACCCTAGCACAATAGAGCATCAGCAATTTCAGGGGAGCGGTCCGGAAATAAGAAGTGCAATTAATAATGGAGGTGCATTAGTTAATTTCTACGGCCATGGTGGAGGACAACAATGGGACCTTGTTTTTTTGAATGACGATATTCATCTATTGCAAAATGGAAATAAATTACCTGTTGTTACAAGTGTTACCTGCTACACCGCACATTTTGATAATCAAAATGTATTCGGGGAAATATTTAATAAAGTTCCAAATAAAGGATCTATTGGATTTTGGGGTAATACTGGATTGACTTTTTACAATTCTGCAGTATCTCTGAACAAATTAGTTTATGATGAACTATGCAACAAAAATAATTATGTTATTGGAGCTGCGATTTTATCTGCAAAAATAAGATATGGAGCTACCTATTCAGGTATTATTGCGACTGATCAGATGGTTTTGATGACATTTTTAGGTGACCCAGCATTAAGATGTGTCTTGCCTGATAAACCGGATTTTAATATTAAATCATCATTCATTGCAACAGAACCAGAGAATCCAACAGTAGGAAGTAATGCAATTGTAAAAATTTTAATTCAGAATTTGGGAAGAATATTCCTAGGAAATGAAGTAAAAATAAAATTGATTGCTATTGAATCTGATACAACTTATTCGGTCGGAGAAACACAATTATCTTCATTCGGGCAAAAAGATTCTGTCTATTTTAATTGGATACCAATAAATTCCGGACTGACAATACTTCGTGCTGAGATAAATTACGACCAAGCAATTGACGAAATTGATTTTTCTGATAATAGTGCTGAAAAAGATATATCAGTTTTTAATCTGGGTGAACCTGAAACTATTAAACCTTTGGATGGACATTTTACTTCAGGAGATGAAATTGATTTTCTGATATTAAAAAAAGAAGAATTAGAAAATTTGAAATATTATATTGAAATTGATACAACAATATTTTTCACACCACCAATATTTCGTGAAGAAATCTCAAGCCCAGCCGATTATTTTTCATATAGGTTAACTAAATCCCAAATAGAAAAGGGAAATTACTTTTGGCGTGTAAGGTCATTTGATGGCTTTGATTCAAGTGACTGGACTACTCCAAAAAGTTTTACTATTAAAAATGTTTTAGGTAAAGGTTATTACGCAAGTGGAAAACATCTAGATTATTTTACGAAAAATAATTTCTATTATGATGATTCACTTAGAAGTCTTGTGCTGAACATCGGACTTTTACCGCCAAAACCGCAATCACGAAGACTGACTGATAGCATAGATGTTTCATTACCTCCTAATTTCGGAATGACAACAATCACGAATAATGGCAGATTTATATACTATGCAAATATGAGCTATTTTAATTCAGGAGAACCATCTCCAATTTATAAACTTGGGACTGGTTACAATTCAATTAGAGGACAAGATTATGGAACAATCCCAAATTTTGAAGCTAACATTAAAAGTCAAATTTTTCATTTTGATGGTTACATTTATGTAGTTAATGGAAATCCCTATTATCTCGTAAAAGTAAATCCCGAGACGGGCGATACTAACAACATTTTTATTCCGAGTGGAATGCTTAACAAATCGGGTGTAGTTAAGTCGGGTGATTTTTATGTCAATTCTGACAATAAATATGTTTACAATATTGCATTATGGGATACCAATGGAAATGAACATTTTGTGATAAGAAAATTTGACCCGAATAATGGTTGGTTAAAAATCGGAGATGATATGATTACCTCAAGTTCAAGTTACATCAAGGGATTTGGTGGTTTCTTCATTTGTGATGATTATTTTTTTCCTTATGAATATTATACTTCGGGTTTTATGAGAAGAATAAGAATATCTGATGGATTATTTGAGGAAGAATGGTTTACAGGTGAACCTTATCGGGGATATTTTTCCTGGTCGTATGATAATTTGAATGATGTTGTTTATGCTTCCACGTTTAGGCATCTACCAAATCAAATCCATATATTTACCGGGCATTACAAAGAAGGCAAGGGAACTGTTACAACTCCAAAGGTTGGTCCGTCTTCGCAGTGGAAAAATATTTATTATGAACTTAATCTAAGTGGTTATAAAGGAAATTACAATACAAAATTATTAGGATTTAATAGGTATAATAAAAGTTGGCAGGAAATTAAAAGTAATTTGCAAAATGGCGATGATATTTCTGATTTAGATGCAAAAATATATGGTTATATAAAAATTATTTCCGAATTTGAAGACAATACAGATATCTTTTCGCAACCAGCGAAAATAGAAAATTATCAAATTAATTTTGAATCAGTACCAGAATTAATTATGCCATTTGGTTTAATGGATATTTCAAAGGATACAGTTTTACAAGGATTAAAAAATGAAATATCGTTTTCTGTTAAAAATATTGGTTTCATTGAGGCAGACAGCGCATTAGTTGAATATTTTATTAATAACTCTGATAAAGCTTTTTATTATGAATTTATTAATGTTCCGATTGATAGTTTAAGATTTGTCAGCTGTGAAATCAATACTTCTGAATTGACCAAATTGAATGAGATTAAAATCAAAGTAACTTCCAAATACGAAGAATTATTTACAAATAACAATGTTGTTAAAAAATCTTTTTTTGTTAATACTGACGATGTTCCTCCAATTTGCAAAGTTACTTTCGACGGGGTAGAGATTTTGAATGGTGATTATGTCTCACCTTCACCAAAAATAATATTTTTACTTAAGGATAACAGTCCATTCCCTTTAGATAGTTCTCTTATTTCTATCTATCATAATTATAGAAAGCTATCATATAAGGAAGATAGTCTAAATTTTGATTATACCGAATACCCCCGTGCAGAAGCAATAATTGAATGGCATCCGACATTTGAAGATGGTGATAATTATATTTCTCTTTATGCGACTGATGCTAGCAAAGATACTAACAATTCAGTACGGTATGATATTAATTTTATTGTTAGTTCGGATGATAAAATTCTTGATATTTATAATTATCCCAATCCATTCCAATCAGAAACCTATTTTACATTTAACCTTACTGGCAAAGAATTACCAAATGATATAAATATAAAAATCTATACTATTGCTGGAAGATTAATTAGAGATATACATATCCCATTCACTGAAATGAATTATGGATTCAACAAGATAAGATGGGATGGTACAGACCAAGATGGAGACGAAATTGCCAATGGTGTTTATTTTTACAAAACAACAGTAAAATATGATGACAAAACGGAAGCACAAATAAATAAACTTGCAAAAGTAAAATAATTTTTTATAGAGGATAAATCTTTATTTTCATCAGAATTGTTTAATATATTATAAATTGTAGTTAGACAATAATGCCTACCACACAATTTAGCCTCAATAAAATTAAATCATGTTTTACGAGTAAAATGAAATTGACAATTTTGTAAAAAATTATTCGATAAAATTTGCTTAAAACCTTTAATTTTAGTAAAATACGTATAAGAGAATAAAAATTTTATATTTTATGCACATAAAAAAACCAATTACTTTTTACATCCAAAAAACTAATCGTCTTCTCCTAAGACATTGTCCAGACCATTGATATTAATTTTATCGAACTTCCTTTTTTTCATTTAATTAATAAATTTTAAACTAATTTATTTAGGTATTATGTGCGGTATAGTAGGTTATATAGGTAACCGGAATGCTTGTCCATTTTTGACCGAAGGATTAAAACGATTAGAATACAGAGGATATGATTCCGCTGGAATTGCTTTCCTTTCTGATAATGAACTGGAAATCATAAAAGATAAAGGAAAAATTTCTGAATTGGAATCAAATAATTCTCTCAGTAATTTGAATTTTTCTGTAGGCATTGGACACACAAGGTGGGCAACTCATGGTGAACCAAATAAAATTAATGCCCATCCACATTTTAATCACAATAAATCAATATGCATAGTTCATAATGGAATAATTGAAAATTATGAAGAGATAAAAATCAAATTGGAAAAAGATGGCTTCCGATTTATAAGTGAAACGGATTCGGAAGTGCTCGTACACCTCATAGATTACTTTCTGAGTAGAGGTTACAGTTTATTCCAAGCGGTTAGATATTCTTTAAACGAAGTTAATGGTACTTACGGATTAGCGGTTATCTCAAAAAAGGAACCCGATAAAATTATTGTTGCCCGAAAAGGTTCACCTTTAATTATTGGTATTGGAAAAAATGAAAATTTTATTGCATCTGATCTACAAGCTTTGATTTCTTATACTAACAAAGTTGTGTATCTTGCTGATGATGAAATAGCTGAAATAAGAAACGACTCCTTCTTTACGAGAACAATTTCAGACGAATCAATTAAAAAGGAAATTGAAGATGTTGATTTAGAATTAGAGCAGATAAGTAAAGGCGGTTACGCTCATTTTATGCTGAAAGAGATTATGGAGCAACCAAATTCAATTCAAAATTCAATTAGAGGCAGATTGCTTTTTGAGGAGGGGACTTCTAAACTTGGTGGAATTGAAAATTATGTTGATAGAATATTAAATTCAAGACGAATAATCATTACTGCTTGTGGTTCATCATGGCACGTGGGATTAATTGCCGAATATATGCTCGAGCAATTTGCAGGAATTCCTGTTGAAGTTGATTATGCATCCGAATTTAGATATCGTAATCCAATAATTAGCAACGATGACACTGTGATTTTTATATCACAAAGTGGTGAGACAGCAGATAGCTTAGCTGCATTAAAGGAAGCGAAACGCAAGGGTGCTTTGATTGTAGGAATTTGTAATGTAGTTGGCAGTTCTATAGCAAGAGAAAGTATGACAGGAGTATATATTCACGCTGGACCTGAAATCGGTGTCGCTTCTACAAAAGCTTTTTCTTCGCAAGTAATGATTTTTGCATTATTATCTCTGCTTTTGGCTCGAAGATTGAATATGAGCAAACAAGATGGCTCGAACATTATTTTGGAAATAAATTCAATTTCTGAAAAAATAAAAAATATTTTAGATAACAATGAAATAATAAAAAATATTGCTGAAAAATTTAAAGATGTAAAAAATTTTCTATATCTCGGACGGGGGTATAACTTTCCCGTTGCTCTTGAGGGTGCCTTAAAGATGAAAGAAATATCTTATATACATGCGGAGGGGTATCCTGCAGCAGAAATGAAACATGGGCCTATCGCATTAATAGATGAAAATATGCCAATAGTTGTTCTTGCTCCTAAAGATTCTGTATATGAAAAAGTAGTGAGTAATATAAAAGAACTGAAAGCCCGAAAGGGTATTATCATCGGTATATTAAATGAGCAGGATAACGAATTAAGCAATATTGTTGATTATGTAATAAGAGTACCGGAAACAATTAGAATGCTTATGCCGAT
Organism: Ignavibacteriales bacterium; assembly: GCA_016929735.1. GTDB lineage: Bacteria > Bacteroidota > Ignavibacteria > Ignavibacteriales > Melioribacteraceae > JAFGPR01. The sequence continues at coordinate 6,554 of JAFGID010000197.1, forward strand.
TTTGAATATTATACCTCTGCAATTGCTTGCCTATTATATTGCAGTATCAAAGGGGTTGAATGTAGATCAACCAAGAAATTTAGCAAAAAGTGTAACAGTTGAATAATAAAACAAAGGAGAAAAAAATGAAAAAGAAAAATGTACTTATTATGGGTGCTGCTGGACGTGATTTTCACAATTTCAACGTCTATTTTAGAAACAACGAAAATTATAATGTCGTTGCTTTTACTGCAACTCAAATTCCTAATATTGATGGTAGATTATATCCACCCGTATTAGCAGGAAAACTTTATCCAAAAGGGATAAAGATCTATGAAGAATCTGAATTAGAAAATTTAATCAAAAAATTAAAAGTTGATGAAGTGGTATTTTCTTATTCTGATGTTACTTTTAATTACGTTATGACTAAAGCCTCAATTGTAAATGCTGCTGGTATTTCTTTTAAACTGTTAGGCGGAAAGGAAACAATGATTAAAAGTAGCAAACCGGTTGTTGCTGTATTAGCAGTTAGAACAGGTTGTGGTAAATCTCAAACTTCAAGAAAAATTGTAAAATTGTTAAGGGATGCTGGGAAAAAAGTTGTCGCTATCAGACATCCAATGCCTTACGGTGATTTAGCAAAGCAGAAAGTCCAGAGATTTGCTACTCTTGCTGATCTTAAAAAACATAATTGTACTATTGAGGAAATTGAGGAATATGAGCCGCATATTGCACTTGGTGGTATTATTTATTCCGGTGTTGATTACGAGGCAATTGTTAGAGAAGCAGAAAAAGAAGCTGATGTAATTTTATGGGATGGTGGAAATAACGATATGTCTTTCTACGAACCCGATGTAACATTCACAGTTGTTGACCCACACAGACCAGGTCACGAATTATTCTACTATCCTGGTAATACAACTTTGAGAATGGCTGATGCCGTTGTAATTAATAAAATTGAATCTGCAAATGGTGATGATATTTTGAAGGTGTTAAATAATGTAAAAAATGTAAATCCTAAAGCAACGATAATTGAAGCTGCTTCTCCTATTACAGTTGATAAACCACAAATTATTAAAGGTAAGAAAGTATTAGTAGTTGAAGATGGTCCGACGCTAACACATGGTGAAATGAAATACGGTGCAGGAACGATTGCAGCTCAAAAATTAGGTGCATCTGAGATTGTTGACCCAAGACCTTACACTGTAAAATCAATTACTGATACTTTTAAGAAGTATCCTAACATTGGTACTTTACTACCGGCAATGGGTTATGGTAAGGAGCAGATGAAAGATTTGGAAATTACAATAAATAAAACAAAATGTGATTCGGTCATAATAGGAACGCCAATTGATTTAGGTCGATTATTAAAAATCAATAAACCGTCTACCCGCGTTATGTATGAATTGCAAGAAATAGGTGCTAATACCTTAGAATCAGTATTAAAAGATAAAGGAATTTTATGAAAAGAATTGCAGTAGTTGCATTTGGTGGTAATGCATTATTGCGTGGTAATGAAGTCGGGACAATTGACCAGCAGGAAAAAAACACTTATGACACTTGTATTAAAGTGATTTCACTTATAAAAAAAGGTTACAGTGTAATTATAACTCACGGCAATGGTCCTCAGGTTGGGAATATTATGCTTCGTAATGAAGCTGGGTATGAGAAATATAAGATTCCTAAAATGCCGATTGATATTTGTGTAGCAGATTCGCAAGGTGGTATTGGTTATATGATTGAAAGAATGATGAGGAATGCATTGAACGATATGCATATACGCAGGAACGTTGTAACATTAGTTACTCAGGTTCTTGTGGATAGGAATGATCCTGCTTTTGAAAATCCTACAAAACCAGTGGGTGCGTTTTATCTAAAAGAAGAAGCTGAATTATTAGCAAAAGCGAATGGTTGGAAATTCAAGGAAGATCCAAGGAAACGAGGTTGGCGTAGAGTGGTTGCTTCTCC
>JAFGID010000013.1 GCA_016929735.1 Ignavibacteriales bacterium
ATAGTTCCGAAAATTATTCTTATTAAAATTCAAACAGGGATTTTTATGAATATAATAAATATAGAGCATATTGCAAAAATATATCAAGTCGGATTTGAAGAGGTTCATGCTCTGCGTGATGTGTCCTTGAAAATTGATAAAAATGAATATGTTGCCATTATGGGTCCTTCAGGTTCAGGTAAATCAACACTAATGAATATTCTAGGTTGCCTTGATACACCAACTCATGGAATTTATCAATTTAAAGAAAAAAACGTTAGTATCATGAATGACAATGAGTTGGCAACGATTAGAAATAAAGAAATTGGTTTTGTGTTTCAGACATTTAATTTGTTACCTCGCTCAAGTGCTCTGCATAATGTTGAGTTACCTCTAATATATGCCGGCAAAGCAAAACTTGATAGAATTGATAGGTCACAGAGAGTATTGGAGAACGTAGGACTTGGCGATAGAATGCATCATAGACCAAATGAACTTTCAGGTGGTCAAAGGCAACGTGTTGCTATTGCGCGTGCATTAGTTACAGAACCTGCAATTATTTTAGCAGATGAACCGACGGGTAACCTTGATACCAAAACCGGCGAAGATATTATGGCTCTATTCAATGATATTCACGAGCAGGGGAATACGATAATTTTAGTAACACATGAAGAGTATATAGCGAAACATGCAGCGAGGATAATAAGACTGCGCGATGGGCTTATAGAAGCGGATGAGAAAGTAAAAGATAGATTCATCCCTAAAAAAAATAATTTAAGTAAAATTTAACTCGGGAATATTTAGTGAAAACCTTTTTATTTGAGTTGAAAGAAGCAATTATCATTTCTCTGACAGCGATCTGGTCCAATAAAGTTCGCTCCATTCTTGCAACTTTGGGTATTATTATAGGAGTCTGGGCTGTTACACTTATGGTAACAGCAAATCAGGGTATTGATAAATCATTTCAAGATGGTGTGGCTTCTATGGGGTCAGACAATATGTATATTGATAAATGGGCTTGGTTTAATCCTGATATCCCGTGGTGGGAGTTGCGTAACCGCCGTGATATCAGAATGGAAGATTATAAAAGATTCAAAGAATTAGTTAAACTACCCACTGCAGTAGCACCTATGAAATATACTTTTAGTGAAATTAAAGCAGGCTCAGAAACCGTAGAGGGAGTCTCTATTGTTGGAACAACACATGAATATATAAATACAACTTCACTCACATTTGAAGCAGGCAGATTTTTTAATGAATTAGAAAGTAATGGTGGAAGAAATGTTGTTGTATTGGGACACGAGATAGCAAAAAATCTTTTTCCCAACGGCAATGCTCTGGACAATAATGTAAAAATATTAGGTAAAAAGTTAAGAGTAATTGGTGTTTTATCCGAACAGGGTAGTTGGGTAATGGGAGCATTTAATCCTGATAACCAGGCATTTACACCAATAGGGTTTTCGCTTAAAAATTTTGCTAGCGATAGATTTGGTGGTATTACAATTCTTGTTAGGGCACCTAACAGTCAAATGGTAAACGAAGTTGAACAAGAAGCCATAGGTGTTATGAGGAAAATTCGTGGACTACGATATGACGAAAAGGATGATTTTTCAATTAATAGGCAAGATGGATTATTAAATCAAATTGATAGCACAATGGGTGTACTTGGAGCAGTTGCCATTATTCTTACTGGATTAGGACTTTTTGTTGGAGGGATTGGGATTATGAATATTATGTTCGTATCTGTAAAAGAAAGAACGCGAGAGATAGGGATAAGGAAAGCCATCGGAGCAAAGAGGAGAACTATATTGGGGCAATTTATTTTGGAATCAGTAATTATATGTATGCTTGGTGGGTTAATAGGTTTTATACTCACCTCTGTATCATCTTTAATAATGAAGCAGTTTCTTCCAGTAACTATAAATATTAATATTGTTATAGTTACTTTTATATTATCATCCATCGTTGGTATCACAGCAGGATTAGCTCCCGCCTATAGTGCAGCAAAGATGGACCCAGTTGAAGCATTGAGGTATGAATAAATGAAAATAAGTGAATTATTTCGCGTTGCGTTTACATCTTTAGTGTCAAATAAATTGCGTTCAATACTTACTATCCTTGGAATTGTTGTTGGGATTTTTTGTATCATCGCAATAAGTACTGTTATTGCAATGTTAAAACAAAGTATAAAAGAAGGTGTAGGGCAACTCGACCAAAATACTTTTCAAATTCAAAAATGGCCTGCCGTCCAAACAGGAGGACCGGGCTCTCAAGCAAGGTTCAGAAACAGAAAAGATATTTTGATTGAGGATTATTATCAATTAAAAGAAAGACTTGTTGACGCTCAATCAGTTGGTGCAGAACAATGGGGTGGTGGGAAAATATTAAAATACAGAAACAAAGAAACAAATCCAAATATTCAACTTGCTGGTGTTACAACCGAAGCTTTTCCTAATAACAAATGGTATATTGATAAAGGACGGGCAATTAATGAAGATGATATTAATAGTTCAAGAAGGGTTGTAGTTTTAGGTTCGGATGTTGCAAAAACACTTTTTGAATATCTAAATCCAATCGGTCAAGAAATCAAAGTTGATGGTCATAAATTAACTGTAATAGGTGTTCTCGAAGAGGCAGGTGCATTTTTTGGTCAAAGTCAAGGTAACTTTGCGGTTATGCCCATAACCACATATCAGAACTTTTATGGTAAAAGAACCCGAAGCATTAATATTACAGTTATGGTGAAGGAAGGAGATGATTATAATGAAATGATTCAAAAGGCGGAAGGAATAATGAGGATTATTCGTAAAGTCCCACCCGGTGAAGAAAATGATTTTGATATCTGGACAAACGAATCTATACTGGCACAAATAAATGATATTATGAGCGGTGTGTGGACAGGTGCAATTGTTATTTCGGCGATATCTCTTTTAATTGCTGGAGTAGGTATTATGAGTATTATGCTTGTAACTGTAACAGAAAGAACAAAGGAAATAGGCATCCGAAAGGCGATCGGAGCAAAGAAAAGAAATATCTTGATTCAGTTTGTATTGGAAGCAATAACATTGTGTCTGGTTGGTGGATTTGTTGGAATGATACTCGGTTATATTGCAGGGACTTCAGCTGGTAGTTTGTTAGATGCTGAAACTATTTTCCCGATGAATGAAATAATTATTGGTGTATCTTTGTGCGTAATTATTGGAGTTATATTTGGAACTTATCCAGCTATGAAAGCCGCGAACCTTGATCCGATTGAAGCATTGAGGTATGAGTAATTTTAGAAAGCTATAAAAAGATAAATCTTGTACGCCCGGGAGGATTCGAACCCCCAACCCTTTGATCCGAAGTCAAATGCTCTGTCCAGTTGAGCTACGGGCGCTCATTAAATAATTCTTGTACACCCGTAGGGATTCGAACCCCAAACCTTCTGATCCGTAGTCAGATGCTCTATCCAATTGAGCTACGGGTGCAAATACAAATAAAAAAATAAAGAACTCCAAACCTTCAGCTCTCCCAAGAAACCGGGATAATCTCTATCAAATGCTCTATAAAACCTGTCCCGATTTATCGTAATTGAGCTACGAATACATATTTCGTTTTTTCGTAAAACACGCTTTGCAAAATTACCATTTTATTAAATTATTTGCAATTTAATATTTTTGTAAATTATATATTTAATTTATATTTGTTAGCAAAATTTCGAATCCACCTTGTATGTTTAATTAAATTCTTCCAAATTCTTTAGAGCTTGTGAAATCAAATAATTCTAAAATAATCTTATCGATAATTATTCCGGCGAGAAACGAAGAGCTTTATATTAAAAAAGCTATCGATTCAATTTTTTCAAACGGTTTTGATAATTCAAAACTAGAGATAATTCTTGTAGATGCAAAGAGTACAGACAATACAAAAGAAATTGTTGAAGAATATATTAAGCAAAATCAAAATATTTTGTATTTTGAAAATGAAAAAATATTTACTTCTTATGGTTTAAATATCGGTATAAAGCAAGCAAATGGCAAATATATCATGCTGTTTTGTGCTCATTCTAATATCGAAAAGGATTACTTCAACACCGCAATTAAAATAATGGAAAACGAACCGGAAGTTGCTTGTATTGGGCCTAAAATTCTACCTTCTTATAATTCAACATCGCAAAAAATATTTTATGATGTAATTTTCAGCCCTTTTTCAAATGGTGGAGTGAAATTCAGAACACAAAATCAAAGAATGTTTGTTAATACAGTAGCTTATGGAATTTACCGAAAAGAATTATTCGAAAAATATGGATTCTTTGATGAAAAATTTATTCGTGCTCAGGATTATGAATTTAACATTAGAATTTTTGAACAAGGTGAAAAACTTTTATTCGAACCAAAGTTGATCGCTTATTATTACCCTCGTAGTAAAATTACTGATTTTATTAGAATGTTTTTTAAAAATGGATTTTGGAAAGCACTTTTTGCAAAAAAACATAAAAAATCTTTGAGCATTATAATATTCATTCCTGCATTATTTTTGTTTTTTTTAATTTTCAGTTTTATTTTTCTTATAATTCCTAGTCTTCGTTTATTTGCTTTGTTATTTATTGTCAATTATTTAGTATTTGTTATTATTGGTTCTTTGTTTCTTTCAACGAAGAACAAATTCAAATATTTCTTGCACTATTTCAGTTTGATGATTTTAATGCACATTTCCTATGGCATGGGCTTTTTAAAAGGTATCTTTACCTCCTATAAAAAATTAGAGAATAAACAGCAGAAATAATTTCTCACTTTCCTTAAATTTAATTTTTTTATTTTTATTCTAATTAATTAAATTTGTTTTGACAAAATACTAATAAAAGATACTTTTAATGGTATATGTTATAATTTTTTATGTAAGTCTTTCAGCAACAATTCTGTTTACACCTTTCCTCATCGATTTTTTAAGAAGGAGTGGAATTGTAAATAACCCTAACGAGAGGGGAGTAAGCGAAAAAATAATCCCACAGATGGGTGGTGTAATAATTATAACAATCATACTAATAATGATTTCCATTTTTTATTATGACTTAAATAGTATAAGATATATTATTATTTCCTCGTTGGTAATCACTATTTGCGGTGTGTATGATGATTTAATCGGACTTCATTGGTTGCTGAAATTTTTTTTCCAGTTTCTAGTTGCAACACTTCTGATGCTATATCTTGTGCCTCTATTTAAAGAAATGGAATTTTTAGGCTTTACAATTCCTGAACCTTATGATAAAATTCTACTCTTTGTTTTTATTGTTGGTGCAATTAATTCTATAAATTTAATGGACGGATTAGATGGGCTAGTAACTAGCTATTCCATTCTTAACTTTTCGGTTGTCCTATTACTGGCATTTATTTATCAGGATAAATTTTTAATTTTAACTTTAATTAGTTTGTTAGGAATTTTATTTGGTTTTCTAAAATTCAATGCTTACCCTGCACGAATATTTCTCGGAGATACAGGCTCACTTGTATTAGGTTTTTTCTTAGTTTTAACTTTGCTTAAGATATCAATTATTGTTGATAAAAAATTGCTTGAACTTACTTTTCCATTGGTTATTTTATTAATACCTATTGTTGATACCATTAAAGTAATGCTATTACGGATTGCAAGGGGTAGAAATCCATTCTTGCCAGATAAGACTCACCTACATCATAAAATATTAGAGACTGGATTAAAACACAACACAACTGTTTTCGTAATACAAACTTTAACTGTAATATCAATTATTCTTATTTTATTGGTGCTTAATTCAGAAGGAAATTATTTATGTATTATCTTCCCTTTAATAATTATAATTATATCTTTCAAACAGATTATTTTGTTCTTTAAATTTTGTATAAAAAAAATAAGAAAAAATACTCAATTTTTCTATAGTGTTGGTGAGAAGTTATTTGAATATCGCAGGATATTATTATTTATATCCACGCTTGCGGTATTAGGCATTTTATTATTTACATTGCCAGAAAGAAAAATTCTGAACTTTGACCGCTTGTTTCTGCTTATGAGTCTGGAAGGTGTTTTATTCTTTGTTGCTGTTGTAAATTATTTTAAATATAAAAAGCTTCAGCACATTTATATTTTTTTCAATATCTGCTTATTTTTTATTTTATATAACTTCGAAGAGTCTTCCTTAAAGTCAGATAATTATTTTGAAATCATTTCTGATAATTTGTTCTTTACGTTGAGTATAATCTTATTAGTTATTACAGTAATTCTAATGTCATTAATAAAAAGAAAAATTGAGGCAAATGGAATTCAATTATTTACAAGTGTTGATATGACGATTTTTTTACTAATCTTTTTATTATTTTTTATTAAAATGTTTTTAATAAGTCCCGAATTGTTGATAGTTGTTTTTGGGATAACGGTTGCATTTATATTTTATATGTGGTATAAATTTATTATTTTACTCTATCGTTCAGTAGAAAAGCTGCTATTTTTCTTTTCTTTTGCTTTGCCTAATTTTCTCTTATTGTACTATATTTTTAACTAACCAACGTAAATTATTTTAATGCATCCATCACAGCATCATGAACTTTTGGTCTAATTTCTCTAATTGATGCTTTGTCATCTGGATAGACTCGGTTTGTAAAAAATATCACAAAAATTTCTTTTACTGGATCAATCCATATTGAAGTTCCTGTGTAACCAAGATGTCCATAAGTACCCGAGTTGAAAAGTTTTCCAGTGGAAGAATATCCTGTTTGTGTCCTTGTGTCGAATCCTAAAGCTCTTGAGCTACTATTTGAATTTCTTTCTCTAAATAATTCAACGGTTGCATCATCAATATATTCCTTTCCATTGTATGTTCCTTCATTTAAAAGTAATTGACACAATATAGCCATATCCTCTGCTGTTGAAAAAAGACCCGCATTACCAGATAATCCTTCTAATGCTCTTGCCAATGGATCATGGACAATACCCTGTAAATTTGGAGTAGTTGGGATACATTCATTTTTAATTTCTTCTTTTGGATTGAAAAATGTTCTTGTCATCTTTAAAGGAATAACAAAATTTGTATTGTAATATTCATACATTGGTTTATTTGTTATTGCTTCGATAACTAACATCAAAGTTACAAAATTTAAACAACTATAAACACTCTCTTTGTTTGTTTCATAAGCCAATGGTAGTGATAAGATTGTTCTTATTATTTTTTCTCTTGTTTCTTCTTTTAATGGAGTGTAGTAAGATTGTAAACCACTTTCATGAATCAATAAGTCAATAATTTTTACTTTTTCTTTTTCATTGCATTTAAAATCAGGGAGGTACTTATAAACATATTTATCAATATCAATCTTTTCTTCATCATAAAGTTTCATCACGCAAAAGGTGGTGCAAAAAGCTTTTGTTACTGACGCAAGATCAAAAAGTGTTTTTAATTCAACCTTTGGTGAATTTTTATCATAAGTAAAATTTCCATACGCTTTGGTGTAGATTATCTTATCTTTATCTCCAACGCAGACAACTGCTCCGGGAAATATGGAATCTTCGATTGCTTCAGTAATAATATTTTCTAATTTGCCAAAGTTTTGTGCGAAAAGATTATAATAAAAAATGTTTAATATTAAACCTAAAATTATTATTTTTAAATGTTTCATTTTTAAACCAATTTAATTTTTGTGATTTCAACTACAAAGTTACTTCAAGTTGAACATTCAATCAAATAAATTTACTGATTTTTTCTTAAAAAAGATATTTTTTAAATAAAACGAACGTAAAATAAATAAAATAGGAAAATGAAATGAAGAAGTTTTTATTAACTTGTTTAGTTTTGCCAACTCTTGTCTTTGGGCAGCAAATCAAAATTGTCGAAACGAAAAAGATTACTGAATCGGGGGATTATTTTTATCCAAGATTTAGTAATGATAATTCCACTCTTTTTGTTACTTCCAATAATTATAATGGCATTAAATCAATCAATCTCGAGACAAAAAACGAGAAGGTTATTAACAACTATCCCGGTGCTGGTTATGATTATGTAATTTCAGAAGATGGAAATAATTTAATATGTAGACCTTATAATTATATTGATGGTATGAAATACTATTCAATTATTTCTCAAAACCTTATAGATTTACATGAAAATATACTAGAAAAAGATGTAAGGAATTTATCTTGGATTTTTCCTTCAAAGCAAGGTGTAGTATATGTTAAGGAAGGAAATTTGATAAGTTCAGAAATAAATGAATTTAAAAATTACAATGAGGATATTTACGTTTATTGGGATAACTGGAGCATTATTATTGAACGAGATGGAAACAGAAAGGAATATAAACCTTTCGATGATGCAATTTATATTTGGATTTCATTATCACCGGATAAATCAAAATTTTTATTTAATCTTGGGAACCGGGGAACTTTTATAGCTGATTTGAAAGGGAATATTTTGCTAGAGTTAGGAAAAGATGTTCTTGCACCCGAATGGTCGCCAGATGGAAATTGGATAATCTATATGAATCAAACCGATGATGGTGTAAATTATCTTACTTCGGATATTTGGCTCGTAGACGCAAATGGTAATAATAAAATTCAGCTTACAAACACTGATGATATGCTTGAAATGTATCCTAAATGGTCAAGTGATGGAAAGATGCTTACATTCAATACGATTGATGGTGATATTTACATTTCTAATTTAAGTTTTGAATAAGGAGGGAAAAATGAAAATTAAATATTTATTACCGCTAGTTGTTTTTAGTCTTTGTTCAATCATCGGGCAAAATTTAAATGGGAAAAAAATATATATCAATCCCGGTCATGGTGGTCACGATTCCAACGACAGGTTTATTGAAGCAACTGGCTTCTGGGAATCCGAAGGGAATTTAACAAAGGGACTATATTTGAGGGATTTGCTTGATAGCACAAATGCCATTACTGCAATGAGTAGAGTAACAAACTTCACTGCAGACGATAAACCACTCTCCACTATAGTAGCTGAAGCTAATGCTTTTGGGGCTGATTACTTCCATTCAATTCATAGCAATGGTTATAACGGACAAGCGAATTATACGTTGGTATTATTTAGAGGAACTGATGCTAATCCTGCTAATCCACAGTCGAAAGTGATGGGTCAATACATAGTTGATGAATTATACTTGGTTAACAATGTTACTGCTAAATATAACAGAGGTGATTATAGTTTTTTGGGATATTATCTTGGAGTTTTAAGTGGTTTGAATATGGTTGGTACACTTTCAGAAGGTTCATTTCATGATTATATTCCAGAATCATGGAGGTTAATGAATTTAGACTATAGAGAGAATGAAGCAAATGCAATATCAAGAGGAATTTACAAATATTATAGTGCTGGAGATAAACCAGTAGGTGAAGTAGCTGGTATATTGAGAGACCCAACTAAAACAGTATCATATTATTATATTACTTCTTTGGGCGATAACAAAAAACCAATAAATAATTTTACAGTAACACTCCAACCAGGCGGTAAATTTTACAATGGCGACAATAAAAACAATGGTTATTTTATTTTTGATAGTCTTGCACCAGGTCCTTACAAAGTTTATTATCAAGCAGAAGGATTCTTTTACGATTCTGCTTCAGTTACAGTTACTGCTAATAAAACAGTTTGGGCAATTAAGGATATGGCGTTCGATTATACTATCCCTCCAAGTGTATTATCGCATTCACCAACTGATACACCCGATAGCATAAGAGTTGATGAAAGTATATCTATTACATTTAGTCGCCAGATGAATAAGACGTCTGTTGAAAGTGCTTTTAATATTACCCCCACTGCTGTCGGCTCCTTTACTTGGGAATCTGGTGACACTAAACTTACTTTTACGCAATTGGATTTTTTACAAACTTCCACGATTTACAATATTAATATTGATACTACTGCTGTAAGCCATTGGGGTTATAAAATGGATAGCAATTATACATTTAATTTCACAACCAAAAGTAAAGATGGACTTCGTATAATATCTCATTATCCTGCAGATAGCCAGCAATTTATTCCTTGTAGAGGACAGATTAGATTAGTATTCAATAGCCCAATACACACTGGAACATTATCAGGTGCGGTTAAATTGTTGGATGAAGGTGGAATATCTCAAAGTGTCACAAGTGTAGAAATTTATTCTTTAGATGGTAAAGGATACATAAATTTTGAACCGTCCGTTCCATTAAATAGAAATGCTGTTTATAATATTTTTCTGGATAAAAAAATAGGCGATCTGGATGGTTATAAACTAAGAAATGATATAGAAATTTTCTTTACGACTAAAGCAGAAAAGTATACCGATGGATTTATCTTAGATGGATTGGAAGATATTGGAAACTGGGTGGCACCTAGTTCGGCTGATAGTACCACAGGAGTTGATACAAATAATACAAATTTTAGCATAGTAACAACTAAAAAAATCGGTGGTTCAAAATCAGGGAAGTTGCAATATAAATTTCATGCAATTAATGGTGTGTGCCAGATACAAAATTCTGTCCCTTATGAAATCGGTGCTGTAGATAGTTCGATATTTGGTATTTGGGTCTTTGGTGATTTAAGTCACAATATTTTAGAATATTGGTTTTATGATAATACTACTTCAAATATTATGAAAGTAATTGACACAATAGACTGGGCGGGATGGGATTTTAAATATTTATTAAACTCCGAAATTGGCTCAAGTGGTGATAAGCAATTTCATAGTTTGGTAATAAGGCAATCGGATACTGGCTTGTTGAATGGAACAATTTATATAGATAATATTCAGAAAGATGCCTTGACAAATATCTTAATAGAAAAAGAAAATCTTATAGACGGATATAGGTTATATCAGAACTATCCGAATCCTTTTAATCCTACAACAAAAATAAGATATAGTGTCCCAACTTTAGAAAATAAGTTAATGGCTTATGTGCAGATTAAAGTATATGACATGCTTGGTAGGGAAATAGCTACAATAGTAAATGAAGAAAAATCAAAAGGAAATTATGAAGTCGAGTTCAACGCTAAAAATTTAGCGAGTGGTTTATACTTTTACACAATGAAAGTCGGTAATTTTATTCAAACAAAGAAAATGCTATTACTCAAGTAATAAAAGGGCAAATATGTTTTTTAGAATTTTAATATTAGTTGGTATATTTTTAAATTCATTTTCTATTGCACAGAAAATTGAGAGCTCAAGAATTAAAGTAGACCTATCAAATATTGAGGAAGGAAGCTTATTAACGAAGCAAGTTCATGTTGATAGAGAAAATGGAATATCGATTAGGGGCGATGATAACTTTAACGAAGTATTGTTTGAAGTTTTAGAAGTTCCAATTGAAAATCCTGAACCATTTCTTGCATTTTCAATTATTGCAGATTTTGATAGAGATATTCCGAGTTGTGAATTTTATGTAAAATTTTCTGAAGATAATACTTTTTGGAGTGATTGGATTGAGATTGAGGAACAAGATTTGGATATAATGAATACAAAAAATTATAAGAGTGATTTAATCTTTTTGCCTAAATCTGCAAGATATATCCAAATCAAAAATATATTTTCCAAATTTAATGATAAATATTCAACACTTGAAAACTTAGAATATTATTTTATCAGTCCAGGTGCAACTGATTCTGATTTATTTGCACGAGTTAATAGTGAAAGTAGGGAATTTCTCGAAAATAAATCATCGAGTTATACTCGTCCACCTTATGTTACAAGAACTGAATGGGGATGTCCTCAAGCAGAAAATGTTAGCAGTCGAACCTTGACAACAGTAACACACTTAGTTTTACATCATAGTGCAGGAAGTACTTACTCATCCGATTTTCCAGCTGTTGTTAGGAGTTATTGGAATCTTCACGTTAACGTAAATGGATGGGCAGACATCGGTTATAATTGGCTCGTTGATAGAAACGGGGTTTTATACAAAGGAAGAGCTTGGAAAACAAGCACACAAGAGAATGTTCAAGGGGCGCATAATTCAGGTAAGAATGGTAACACATCTGGAATTTGTTACATTGGTAATTATGACGAATATTCTCCAGCGCAAAGTGGTCTGGATATGGTTATAGAGATTATGGCATTTTTATGTGATAAGTTTAATATTCAACCAAAAGAAAAAAGTTATCATGCGGCACTTGGAAAGACGAACGATAATATTACAGGGCATCAACATAGCGGTGGTGGAACTGCTTGTCCTGGGGTAAACTTAATTTCTAAGTATAACTATATTAGAAATGAGGTTTATAACAAACTAAATCCTACAGATATTCAAGAAGATGAAGGACAATTAATTTCAGAATATAAGTTGTATCAAAATTACCCAAATCCTTTTAATCCGACAACAAAGGTAAAATATACAATCCCGAAGAGTGAAACTGGTGAAGTAAATAAAGTAACATTAATAGTATACGATATTATGGGTAGAGAAATTGAAACTTTGGTAAATGAAAATAAGTCAAGCGGAACATATGAAATAGAATTCAACGCTTCAAATTTGGTAAGCGGAATATATTTCTATAGATTGAAAATTGCAAATTTTATTAGCATAAAAAAAATGATTTATTTAAAATAATTTTAAAAAATATTTGCAAATGTTGTTTATAATTTTATTACATTTGTATATAAACTTTTAATGTTTTTTGAATTACGTTTAAAAGTGAAACGTGGGAGTATTAAAATGATCTTCCATAACTTAATAATTATTTATTAACTAATTAAAGGATTAAAAATGAAAAAAATCGCTCTCTTTGCTGTTATTCTAATGTTGTTTGCAACTAGCTTCTCAGTTGCACAAGACGATTTTAAAGCTATCAACAAAGCAGGAACAAAAGCTTTGTTATTCCATTTTGACGGATTGGGCTGGTTGGGTGCTGAAGCTTTCAATGGTGGCATTGGTTTTAAGTATATGACATCTAATAATTTCGCAATTCGTGGCGGATTGTTATTTGTTATGTTAGACAGAACAATACCTTGGAATGTCGGTATACCACCAGTAACGGGTACAGATGGTTCACAATCAGTATTCGGTTTTGGTGTCGAAGCAGCAGGATTATACTATATTTCTCTTGGCGAAAGACTATTTCCTTACGTAGGACTTGGTGCAAATTTCGCTACATTCTCAACTGAAGAAAAGAATGCAGTTCCTACCGGAACAGATCAAACTGTACAGAAAAATTTTACTCTGTTAGGTTATAATGCTGGTTCCGTATTTGGTGTTGCTTTCTTAGCTGGTTTCGATTTCTTCTTATGGGAAGAATTAAGCTTAGGAGCAGAATATCAGATTGGTTTAGAAGTTACTTCTTATGCTGATCAAACCATTACGGTTGGACCTCTTACAGTTACAAACAAAGTAGGTTCTCTAATGTCTGTTGGTATCAGAAGCACTGTAATTTTGACGTTAGGACTTCATTTCTAATAGTTAAGCAGTTCGAATTTTTTAAGTCCCATTTCTTATAGAAATGGGATTTTTTTTATATAAATCAGTATAAAT
>JAFGID010000198.1 GCA_016929735.1 Ignavibacteriales bacterium
CACTGATTCGATCCATAAAGCATTTCCCTATAGTGAAGTTTCTTTTGCGGGTCCAGCAGTTAATTGGGGACAAGACTGGGATTTACTTGGTTTGGCTAATAGTTGTGATTACATCTTTATTATGGGATATGCTTTTAATGGCAAATGGTCAAAAAATACTGCTCCTAATTCTCCATTAAAAGGAACAACATTTTGTATAACAAATACAATAGAAACTCAATATGTTGCTGTAACGAATACAAAACCAGAGAAACTGATATTAGGTCTCCCCTATTATGGTTATCATTGGAAAACTGAGACACCAGAAGAAAACGCAAATGTAATCCAGGCAATTAGTTCAACCAGATTTAAAAATGATGAAGTTAACATTCAGACTTATGGTCTTCAATGGTCAATAAAATACAGTAACTCTTGGTATAGATGGAATGACGGCGAATGGCATCAGGTGTGGTATGATAATGATTCAAGTCTTGGGCTAAAATACGATTTGGCAATAAATAAGAATCTTCGGGGTGTTGGAATGTGGGCTTTATGCTATGATGGCGGTCGTCAGGAATTATGGAATTTAATAGAGGGTAAATTCAACAATTCTAGTATTATCTTTTACCAAGAACAAAATATGCCAGATAATTTCTTTATTCTACCAAATTATCCTAATCCATTTAACCCATTTACACAAATTTGCTTTAACATAAATGAACCAGGAAAAATTATTGTTGAAATATTTTCTACAATAGGTACATTGGTAAAATCTTTTGAAGAAAAGTTTTCTTCGGCCGGTCAATATAAAATAATGTGGAATGGTAAAAATCACTCTGATGAACTAATAAGCAGTGGGTGTTATTTTTACAGAATAACATTTACAAATAATGAAGGAATAGTAAAACAGAAGTCAAGTAAAATGATCTTACTGAAATAAAGGTGCTCAGTATTTAATTTTGCACTATTTTATCAATAATATCAACTGAGGAAATATTTTCAGCTTCTGCATTAAAACTTGGGATAATTCTATGTCGAAGAACTGGTACCATAAAACTATTAACATCATCAATATTTGGAGTGAATCTTCCTTCAAAAATTGCTTTCGTCTTAGATGCAAGAATAAGATATTGAGCAGCACGAGGTCCCGCCCCCCAACTCACCCATTCTTTAATATAAGCCGCTGATTCACCATTTACAGGTCGCGTAGCATTTACAATTTTCACTGCGTATTGTATAACATTATCCGCAACAGGTACTCGTCGTACCAAGTCTTGAAATTTAATTATCTCTTCAGATGATATTACTTTGTTTAATTTTGGTAGGTAATTGCTTGTTGTTGTTCTAATAATTTCTACTTCTTCGTTGAAAGACGGATAATCAAGCCAAAGATTAAACATAAATCTATCAAGTTGTGCTTCAGGTAAAGGATATGTTCCTTCCTGTTCTATCGGGTTCTGTGTTGCTAAAACAAAAAATGGTTCTGCAAGTTCGTAAGTTGTGCCTGCAGCAGTAACCTTATATTCTTGCATTGCTTCTAATAATGCGGATTGAGTTTTAGGAGGTGTTCGATTTATTTCATCAGCAAGAATTATATTTGCAAATATAGGTCCTTTTATAAATCTAAATGAACGCTTTTTCGAAATTTGTTCTTCGTCAATTATTTCAGTTCCAGTGATATCTCCTGGCATTAAATCTGGTGTAAATTGTATTCGGCTAAATTTTAAATCTAATACCTCGGCTAAAGTTTTTATCAATAAAGTTTTAGCAAGACCGGGAACGCCTATTAATAAACAATGTCCTTTAGAAAAAAGGCTAATTAGTAAATTTTCAATTATTTTATCTTGTCCGATTATAACTTTTGCAATTTCAGCTTTAATATTTTTTATCGTTTCGTTGAATTGCTCAACCAAACCAACATCATTTTGATTAGCTTTATTTTCTTTCAAAATAATTCCTACAATCTAATTTCCCAAAATACATTTTGCTTTATTTCTTCAATCCATTTTTTATACATATCATCTTGTTTCTTATACTGAGCTAACATTTTAATTTCATCATAATCAGTTTCCAAGGTAGGTTTATGACTCGGAACCCTTTTCTTTAACAAAACTATGTGGAACCCATATGTGGTTTTATCAATATCAATTCTCTTTGGAAAGCTTATTTCATTTTCTTTCAACTTATTTACAGTTTCGAGTATTGATTTATCATTGAGTTGATTTAGCTCGAATGTTCCCAAATTTCCACCTGCTTTAGAAGTTGCTTTGTCATCACTATAATTTCGAGCATAATGCTCAAAAGAATTCTTACTTTTCAACACACTATCTCTAATTGCAGTAAGTTGATCTATGGCTTCAAGGTCAGCAGCGTCATCACTTTTTATCCTAACTAGTATATGTCTTGTATGAATTGATTCACCTCTTCTTTCAAGCAGTTGAATAATATGAAATCCAAAAGGAGATTCAACAATATCTGAAAATTCTCCAACATCTAAAGCAAAAGCAGCTGATTCAAATTCAGAAACAAAAGTACCGCGCTTAACAAAACCTAAATCTCCACCATTTGACGCGTTACTAAAATCCTGCGAATATCTTTTTGCAAAATCAGAAAAATCAGCACCATTCTCAAGTGAATCTAACAATGTCTGAGCAAATTTCTTTGCATCTCTTTTTAAACGATCGCTTTTATTTGGGTCCTTAAAAATATGAGCAATCGTAATTTTCTCAGGCATTATACCGATTGAATCTTTATATATGCGATAAAATTCCTCAACTTCTCGTCTAGTAGCTTCGATTTCACTGAATTTTTTTTGTTTTAGCATTTGTGCCATTAAATTCTTTCGTGTATCATCGAATAATTTTCTTTTCACTTGCTCAACGGTCATACCATACGTCTGCTCGAATATCTCTTTTGAACCATACTGGTTAACGAAATAGTTGATTTGATAATCAAGTTGGCTATTCACCTGCTCATCACTAACAACTATAGAATCCAATTCAGCTTGAGCGTAAACTAATTTATCCTCCATCATCATGTTTAATATTCTACTTCGAAGTCCAGTATCATTTGGATTTAATTTTTGTTGAATGGCTAAATAATTAACTTGATAATCTAATTCAGACTTCAGTATAATTTCATTATCAACTACAGCAACGATTTTATCTATAACTTCCTGACAAAAGATATTCATAGATAAAAATAGAAGCATCAGACTAAATAATTTTTTCATTTTTACTCTATTTAATTTCTACATTGTATTTAAGATATAAATTTTCAATTAGTTCTTTGTATAACTTCTGTTTTTTTTCAGCTTTAAATCTATCTTCAACCTGAGAAGATACTAATGAATAATCGGGCAACTTTCCTTTATCATAAAATTGAACCAATTGAACAATAGTAAATATCTTTGGTTCCGACTCAACAACAATACTAACTTCACCTGGATTTAACGCTTTGACCGCATTAAGTAATTCGATAGGTTGAATTTGAAACGAAGATATAAAAATATTTTCTCCTTTAAAATAGATACTTGTATCGTTAGCAATCTGCTTATTAAACTTATCCCAACCTTTATCAATAAATGTATTTCTATAATTAATAGCAATATCTTCTTCAACAAATTGAACAATATTCAATACATATATTTCATCATTAAAAGCAAAGTCTAATTTATATTTTTCAAAATATTCTTTTAGCTCTAATTCTTTCGCTTCAAGATTGGTTTCTCTGAAGTATTTTTCAAGAAAAAATGAATTAGCTATTTCTTTTTTGGTAATATCCAAAATCCTCTGAAATTCTTTATTTTCGAGTATATTTTGCTTCAAAGCTTCTCTATATAATAATTCCCTTTCTATCCATTGCCTAACATATTCTTCTCTAAATTTCTTCTCGTAGCGCTTCTCAATCATTATATCATTCAATTCAGTTTCATCAAGAACCTGTTCATCTACACGAGCTATGATTTTATCTTCTTCTTTAGGTTTATCATCACAACCAAGAAAAAGTGAAAACAAAATCATAAAATATATACTATTCCTTAAAAGCTTTATTAAGCTCTTCATAATAATATTTGGGTTGATAATAAGATTTTAATCTATTTATATAATCTTCTTCTAATCTTTTGCTTTCCATTTCTTGATATTGACTTGATACTTCAGCACGTGCCTCTTCGAAAGTTTTTGGACGCATAGGATCTCTTGCAAATAATTTTATAATAGCAAAACCATTTTTTACTTTCTTTGGTTCGGAAATACTACCAACTTCCAATTCGTCAGCTAATTTTGATAGTTCGTCAGCATTTACATCAACAAAACCATAATTACCAGCTTTGGAACGTAAGTTAAATTTTTCTGTGTAGTTAGTTGCTATACTATCAAATTCCTCGCCATTTAGGATTCGTTGATAGTAGTTTTGAATTAAACTATCTGTTCGTGAGAAAATTTCACTATAATTAACTCTATCAGGCCAATTATATTTTTCCTTTGTTTCAAGATACAAATTGTAAATCTTTATACTATCAAGTTCCAACTTATTCCATACTTCTTCTTCTTGTAGTTTGAAAATATAAAGACCATTTTTGTAATCATTCATAAGCTCAGCAAAACCTTCATCACTCTTATCAAGAATTTGTGCTTTCTCCTCAAAAAGTAGATTTGATAAATAGTCATCTAATGCAGAATTTAACAAATCCTTTGTAATCTTCTTTCCTGTAAAAGTTTTTACTGAGATAGTATTATTTACGATACTATCAAGTATAAATGGTTTCGCATTAATTGTAAATATGGTAAAAGCATTTGCTTTATTTCTGAAATCACTTGTCCAATATTCATCAGAAAAAGTAACTGAATCATTTAAATTTGCTATTTTTTCGATAACACCATCTTCTAATTTGTAATTCATTTCTACTTTTAGTTGCTCAACAAATTTTACTTTATCATCATCATATCTTGTTTGTTTATATAAGTTTTTCAATTCAGGTAATTGTTTCTCAAAACTTAACATTGGAGCTATTTCTTCAACTTGAATTAAGTGGTATCCATAATCAGTCTTTACTATCTCTGATAATTCTCCTACCGGCAATCTAAAAGCTACATAATCAAAAGGTTGTACCATTTGTCTTCTTTGAAAAAATCCCAGATCTCCACCATTAACTCCAGAATATTTGTCTTCAGAAAATTGAACTGCCATCTGACTGAAATCTGCTCCATTTAATATTTGCATCCTATAACTTTCGATTTGCTTGTAAGCGGCTGCTGAATCAACATTTCCGTTTTCATCTTTGAAATCCACTAATATGTGTTTCGCTTTAATACTTTCCTTTCGTTCGATTCGGTCAGTTACTTTAATTACGTGATAACCATAAACGGTCTTAATTGGTTTTGGATAAACATCATTTACTGCAGTTTCATAAACTGCATCTTCAAATTCATAAGGTACTTGTCCACTTGTTATATAATAAATATCACCACCGACAACCTTTGAATAATTATCATCAGAATATTTTTCTGCAAATTTATTAAAACTACCACCAGCCTTAATACTATCAATTATACTTTGTGTTAAATTATATGCGTCATTTTGTGTCATATCGTTAGGAACAATCATAATGTGACTTACTCTGCATTCAATTTTTCTTCTCTCATACATCTCCTTCACTGCAGGTTCAATAAGACGCTTTTCAATTAGATATGAAACGCCTACTTGCTTTTTATAACTTTCATACTCATTGACTATCGAAGGATCATAAGCTAATCCTCTCTCATCAGCATCTTTTACTTTCATTTTGAAGTTTATATATAAATCTAAAAAATTCTTATATTGTGATATAGAATCCTGCTTTGCTTTTTCAAGTCCACCAGTATGTTTTTGATATGCTTTTTCAAATTCTCCCAAGGTTAGTTTTTCATTGCCAAATTCAGAAACAACAATACTTGATTTTTCTGTGGAACAGGAAATTAGAATAAACAAAAAACTACACATTAAAAGTGAAAACAATGTTTTACGCATTTTTTCTCCTTAATTCTTTAATTATTAAATTTAAAATACAATTTTAATTATTAAAATTTATTAATGCAAGGCAACTATTTAGAAACAAAACAAATTGAAAATCAATTAAGCACATTTTAGATATTATTTTTCAACAAAAATACGTTTCTAACCCTTGAATTTTTTACAAAAATGTGTTTCGAAACTGCAAAACTCCAAAATCCATTAATATTTGGTACCGAGACGTTGCTCAACGAAAAACCTCTCGCATATTTTGCAATTAAATTGTGGGTCTGAAAGTCATAGATTGAAATTTCATCCTGATTTACCAGAAAATTATATTTATTAATTTCTCCTTTGTCATCAAAAAAATCAATGACCAAAGTATCTTTTAACTCAAAATAGTATGATGCGTTATTTTCTGAAATAGTGCAAATATCATTAGTAAAAATTTGAGCAAAATTTTCTTTACTTTCTAAAAAATTAATTAGGTCTTCTTGTTCTTCAAGAAATTCCAGGTATAAGTTTTTCTCTGGTAAGTCTGATTTATCTACAAGCCAATTTTCATTTAAATTACTTGACATACTATATTTTTTATACAGGTTGAAATACTTTTCGATTCCAATTTCTTGAATTAAAAAGTAATTATAAATACCAGAAGTGGGATAACTTATACTCGCATCAATATTCTTAAAATCAGAACTTGATAACAAATCCTTGTAGGAAATTATACTCGTCTTCTCAATAAATACTCCTAATTCTAAAATTACCTGTGGCTCAGTTCCTCCTCTACCACCAAATGCTACCGCCAAACCCTCTTGAAAAAATGGATGTGTGTAAATATTGACATCTTTGAATTTATAGTTAACTAAAAGGTGAATTATTTCGTGATAGTGCGTATTGAAAATCGAAACAACATAATCATAAGCAAGGATATAAATCCCTCTCGTTCTAAAACCGGTTAACTTTTCTATTTCTTCTTCATCCTTACATAAAAAATAGAATATTTTTTCTTTTTCAAGTAATTCGATTTCTTCTTTTGTAAAGTATAATTTATTTAAGACACTATCAATAAAATTATCCAATTTTTTTATCGTATGCTTATTAAATTTCGATGTGTCCGAAATATAAAAAGTAAAATACTTACTTTGAACAAATTTCCAGCCCTGTGAATAATAAAATATGGGGGTTATTAGAAAACCGTTTTTAAAATAATAATTTATTTTATGACTTTCATTAATTGCGAAAAACTCTATTTTTTGATAATCCTTCTCTAGGTCTATTAATTTAATTTTGTAATTTTTATTCTTTTCATATTTTATTCTCTCATCAATATCATATGATATCAGGAATTTATTTTTTATTCCATAGTAATTAATTCCTAACCTTGAACTTCTTGTCAATTCTTCTGGATGGACATATTTAGTAATTTCTGAATTATTTGACAATAAATTGTCAACAAAATCTTCAGCAGTTTGCTTAGTTAATCTTTGTGAATAAGATAAGCCTTGAATAATAATAAATAATATAATACATAGACGCATATTTAACAACGATAAAATCTTTATTTCGAATTTCTGATTAAAATACTTTCAATAAAAGTCAAAAAATAAGTTGCATCAAATTTGAATTGAATTATTTTTTTTATAAATTGTATTATGATAAAATAAATTTTGTAGTGTTCTAATGATCATTCACAGATATATTCTAAAAAATCATTTATTTCCGTTTATATTTTCGAATTTTATTATCATATCAGTCTTGCTTCTTCAATATTTGATGAAGATGGCTGATATGTTAATAGGCAAAGGTTTAAGTTATTGGATTATAGGCAAGTTTATTGTATACAACCTTGGGCATTTAACAGTACTTGCAGTTCCAATGTCAGCGCTTATTTCTACATTGATGGCGTTCGGGACTATGGGGCAAAATAATGAGATAGCAATTTTTAAAGCATCCGGTGTCAGTCTATACAGAATGTTAATTGCTCCAATCATCGCAAGTATTATTCTTGCATTTTTACTCATCCAATTTAATAATTATGTGTATCCTCAAATGAATTATACTGCAAAAGTTTTAAGAGCTGACATTGCACAACAAAAACCAACTCTATCTTTAGTACCGGGAGTTTTCTCGCAGGAAGTACCATATTATGCCATTATGTTTCGCGAAGAGGACCAGAAAAATGAAATATTATACGATATCATCGTATTTGATTATTCCAATGCTGAAGTGTTAAATATAATAAAAGCGAAAGAAGGAAAAATATATTTTTCGAAAGATAGAAAAAGATTAATATTAGATTTGAAAGATGGTGAGATTCATCAATCGGATAATATTTATAAAGTAAAATACAGAAAAGTGATTTTTGAAAAACACAGAATTGGAATGCCAGCCGAACAATTTTCTTTTCAGGAGACTATTACAGGTGAACGAAGAAGTGAACGTGAACTTGGCGCCCATGAACTTTTAATCTATGTAGCAGAAATTGATTCTATTGGTTCAATTTATAAGAAAGATTTGATTAATAATATTAAATTAAGTATGCTTGCAAAAAATACTTACCCATTTGATAGACAGCAAGAAAACATTGATAATCGAAGCTTTGCATATTTACGGGTAAGAGAAAAATTGATTGCATCACAAAATTCTATTAAATCTACAATTCAACTTATTAATAATAATAAAAATCTTTCAAATGAATATTGGGTTGAAGTTCATAAGCGATATTCCTTACCAGTTGCTTGTATAGTTTTCGTTTTAATTGGAGCTCCTCTTGGAACGATGATACGCAGGGGAGGTATTGGTATTGCAGCAGGTGTAAGTCTATTCTTCTTTTTAATTTACTGGATATTTTTAATAGGAGGAGAAAAGTTAGCAGACCGAGGATTATTATCTCCATTTTGGAGTATGTGGAGTGCAAATATTTTGTTTGGAGCTTTAGGAATTTTTCTGATTGTGAAATCCGCTAAAGAAACCATTACTCTAAAGTTTGATTTCCTAAAGAAATTACTACCAAAACGATTTCGAGTTGAAAGCAATGAAAATGAAAATAATTGATAAATATTTAATTAAACAATTTGTCTTAACAATTCTTTTTGCTTTGTTGACATTTTTCTCGTTATTTTTAGTTATTGACTTAATGGAAAATCTCGACGATTTTGTTGACCATGATGTGCCTTTTGATATTATTATTAGATACTATGGTGTATTTATACCCGAGATTTTTCGGTTAATGATTCCTGTATCAGTATTACTTGCTTGTTTATTTACAGTCGGAAGAATGTCAACACAAAATGAGATTACTGCATTGAAATCGAGTGGTATTAGTTTATATCGCTATATGCTTCCATTTCTTGCGGTTGGTTTATTTATCAGTATTTTTGCAATTTATTTCGGAGGTTATCTCGTTCCAATTGCTAATAAGGATAAAGAATATTTAGGACAAACCTATCTAAAGAAAGGTATTGAATATAGCAGTGATAGAATTTTATTTCAGGATAGTAATACACGAATAATATCAATAAATTATTATGATGTCGTTTCGAATAATGCAAATAAAATAACAATACTTGACTTTAATCCTGAAAATATGGAGCAAATGATTTTTAGAATTGATGCAGATAGAATGCAGTATGATACATTGAACAAAGAATGGGTAGTATATAATGGTGTAAGAAGAAGTTTTGAAAACGATGACGAAGCTTTTTACTCATTCCAAACAATGCGACTAAGTAGTTTAAATTTTACTCCCAAGGATGTTATAAAAAAACAAAGAAAGCCCATCGAAATGACACTTAGTGAACTTTCTGATTATGCGGATGAGCAGCTTTTTGCTGGTAATGATCCAACAAGAATTTTAATAGAATATAATTCAAAAATATCATTTGCTTTTGCAAGTGTAATAATATTATTATTTGCCTTACCAATATCTGCAAACCGACGTAAAGGAGGAATGGCAATACAATTCGGAATAAGCGTGATGATTGCATTTATCTATTTAGCCGTCAGTAAGATGAGTGAATCTTTTGGTAAGAATGGCGTTCTTGATCCAATGCTTACAGCATGGTTACCAAATATCATTTTCTTTATAGGTGGCGTAATAAATATTTTACGAGCAGAGAAATAAGCAAATATTTTTATAAATACCTTCTCTGATAAAATTTGAATTTTTAATTTATTTTATCTGGCTTTTCGATATTTGAAAAACCGAAATGAGGTGTCGGCGTACGTTCAATTTTTATCTCGCCAAATTTCTTTTCAAACCTTTCAATGTTTTCCTTCAATGCTTTCAAAAACATCTTTGCATGTTGTGGTGTTGTAATTATTCTCGAATATACTCTTGCTTTTGGTATCCCTGGTAATACGCGGGTAAAATCCATTATGAATTCTGCTGGCGAATGAGTTATCAGCACTAAATTTGAATAAATTCCCTCTGCTTCCTTTTCATTGAACTCAACATTAATTTGTTGTGATTTTACATCTTTTTCGTCTGGCATTTTTTCCTCAATTTTCTTTTACAAAAACAATAACCCGATCTCTAATTGAAATCGGGTTATAATATAATTTATTATTTCCTTATTCTAATTTTGATTCATCAATTGTTCTGCTCTTTCAAATGCTTTCATCGCTTCGTCGGTCATATTTAAATTCCCATATACCTTTCCTAATAAATTCCAAATCGCAACCTCGTTTGGTTCCATCTCAAGATATTTATTTAATAATGGTATTGCAGCTTCAAATTTTGCTTTATGTTCCTCGGTTTGTTTCTCTTCTAATTCAGCATCCATTCGAATCTTCTCGCCCCATTTAATATAATTTACTGCAAGATTATATATAGCATTCTTATAATCAGGGTCAAGCTCAATCGCTTTCTTCAATTGCTCTTCTGCTAAATCGTATTTATCCATATTCAATAATATCGAACCAAAATTGTATCTGTAATGTTTATTGTTAGGATCTTTGTCAACACTTGCTTGGAATGCATCTATTGCATCCGAAATTCTATTTGCAGCAACATAAGAATATCCCAAAAATACCATTATATTTTCGTCATTAGGATACTTTTGTTTTCCTTCGCTTAATGCTTCAATTGCTTCGTTGAAATATTTTAATGCTTCGGCACTGTCCGCTTTCGTATTTTTTTCTTGCAATCCTGCCCCGGTTTTATATAAAAGTTCTCCAAGTAATTCATAAGATTCTGCTGATTTCACATTCTTTACCATTGAACGTAGAGGATCTAACGATTGCTCTGGTTTTCCTAAACTAAGATATGTATAAGCTAAATTTTTATATGTACCACCTGAATCTGGCATGCATGTAATCGCAAACTGAAAATTTTCTGCTGCTTTTTCAAAATGCTGGATTGCAGTATTGTCGTCTGTTGCATTTGTTGCATCGTTAAAAGCCATAACACCAAGATTAAAAAATTTACCCCAGTAAAATGTTTTTGTTTCATTAATTTTGGTTTCGTATGTTTTACTAATTTCAAGTGATTTATTGAAATTACCAAGCATTTGTTCATACTCACCTAATTCACCATTTACAAATCCCAATAACCAATAAGCTTCATCATTCTTAGGATTTTTTGCTAATTCCTTTTCGAGAAATTCCTGTGCTTTGGGAAAATTTTTCTGGTCAATGTAGAGTTTTGCACTTGTCATCTCCGTTGACCCACATTGATAAGCAATAAGTCCAAAGGACATTGCTACTAATAGCGAAAATGCTATTAACTTTTTCATTATTACTCCTTCATTAAAAATTATTATAATTTAATTAAATATTGAAATATTTTGTTTTTGAAACTAACTTATAATTTCATAAATTTATACAGCAAATTTAATAAAATTTTTAAAAAAATAATAGTTTATTTATGAATACTTACGAAATTATTCGAAAAGCTCCGAAAGTCCTTTTACACGAACATCTCGATGGTGGTCTACGACCAATTACAATGATTGAATTAGCTAAAGAACAAAAATATGACAAAATACCAAAAGATGACCCTGAAGAGTTGCAATCATGGATCCATAATGACTCTAATCGTGGTAATTTACCAGAGTATTTAAAAGGTTTTGAGCATACTTGTGCCCTTATGCAAACCAAGGAGTCTTTAGAAAGAGTTGCTTATGAATTATTGGATGATATGGCTAATGATGGTATATGTTATGTCGAAACTCGATTTGCACCTGTATTTCATTTAAGTAAAGGATTGACTTTAGATGAAGTTATAAGAGCTGTCTTGTCGGGGTTAGAAAAAGGTAAACGAGATTTCAATGTTGGATATGGTTTACTTCTGTGTGCGATGAGAAATATGACAAATTCTTTAGAGATAGCAGAACTTGCCGTAAAATTCAGAAATGAAGGTGTCGTTGGTTTTGATCTAGCGGGCGAAGAAGGTGGCTACCCCCCCAAAAAACATCTTGATGCTTTTAATTTTATTAAGAAATCGAATTTCAGTATTACGATTCATGCTGGAGAGTCATTCGGGAAAGAATCAATTTGGCAGGCAATACAATATTGTGGTGCACATAGAATAGGACACGGAACACACTTGTATGAAGATATGGAATATGATGAAGAAGGTAATATAAAATCTCTTGGAGATCTTGCTAATTATATTCTTGATAAAAGAATACCAATTGAAATATGTCTTACAAGCAATGTACACACAGGAGCAATTGATAAAATTGAAAATCATCCATTTATAAAATTATATAGACATCATTTTCGAGTTTTCTTAAATACCGATAATCGTTTGATGAGTCACACAACTTTAACGAAAGAATATCACACAGCAGTACAGACATTCAATTTAAATTTAGAAGATGTTGAAAAATTAAACATTAATGCAATGAAATCATCCTTCGCTCCATATAATGACAGATTAGAGTATATTTATAATATCATAAAACCGGGTTATCACGCAATCAGAGAAAATCTTTTATCACTAAAAACAGAATGAATATGAAGAAACAATTATTCCAGAATTACAATTTTTCATTTAATAAGAATGATCGAAAAGTATTACTGACATTTTGTAAACAGGCACTAAGACAAATGACCGGACAAGATGAATTCTACAATGAAGTTAGAATATTTAATTCAATTGTTGATAAATTAAATACACAAACAGGAGAAGTGAAATTTACAAAAGATGAAAAGAACAGATTAGTCTTTAATTTAAAGGAAAACGTTAAAAACTTTGAAAAGGAATTGAAAAGAACAAAGTTTATTAAAAAATGGTTAATTAAATCAGCATTAAAAAATTACAATGCTATTTTACAAAAATATTTCAGTGAATAAAAATGAATAAATTAATTAAGACTCCGACTGGAAAAATATTAAATTGTAAAGGTTGGATACAAGAAGCCGCCTTAAGAATGTTATTAAACAATTTAGACCATGAAGTCGCTGAAAGACCAGAAGATTTAATCGTATATGGTGGTTCAGGAAAAGCCGCAAGGAATTGGGACGCATTCAATGCTATTGTCGAATCATTAAAAAATCTTGAGAATGATGAGACGTTACTCGTTCAATCTGGAAAACCAGTTGGCATAATTAAAACCAACACAAATGCACCTCGAGTAATTATATCAAATTCTATGTTAGTTCCCGATTGGGCTAATTGGGATGAATTTAGACGATTGGAAAATCTTGGTCTTACCATGTATGGTCAGATGACTGCTGGTAGCTGGATTTATATTGGTACGCAAGGAATTTTACAAGGTACTTACGAAACCTTTGCTGAAGCAGCAAAAAAGCATTTTAATAATGACCTATCGGGGAAATTTATATTAACAGCTGGATTAGGCGGAATGGGAGGAGCACAACCTTTAGCAGCAACAATGAACGGAGCTGCATTTTTAGGGATTGATGTTGACAAATCAAGAATACAAAAAAGAATAGACACAGGTTATCTTGATAAAATGACTGATAATTTAGATGAAGCTTTGAAATTAGTAATCAATGCAAAAGAGAAAAAAGTTGCATTATCTGTTGGACTTATTGGAAATGCGGGAGAAATTTTACCGCAAATTTTGGAGAGAGGAATAATTCCAAATGTCCTTACCGATCAAACTTCAGCCCACGATACTCTAAATGGATATGTACCAATGGGAATGCCTTTTGAAGAGGCAATCAAACTACGAAAAGAAAATCCTGCTAAATATATTGAATTAGCAAAAAATACGATTGTAGTTCACTTAAGAGCAATGCTAGAATTCCAGAAGCGAGGAGCAATTACTTTTGATTATGGAAACAACATACGTGGTGAAGCAAAAGAAAATGGAGTTGAGAATGCTTTTAACATTCCCGGCTTCGTGCCAGAATATATTCGTCCATTATTTTGTGATGGTAAGGGTCCTTTCAGATGGGCCGCTCTTTCGGGTGACCCAAATGATATTTATACTACCGACCAAGCAATAATTGAAGCTTTCCCCGAAAATAAATCTTTAATAAGATGGATTGAATTAGCACAAAAGAAAATAAAATTTCAAGGACTCCCCTCCCGTATCTGTTGGTTGGGATATGGTGAGAGAGCGAAGATGGGAAAGGTCTTCAACGATTTAGTTGCAAGTGCAAAAGTACAGGCACCAATTGTTATAGGTAGAGATCACCTTGATTGCGGATCGGTCGCTTCGCCAAACAGAGAAACAGAAGGGATGAAAGATGGAAGTGATGCAATCGCCGATTGGCCTATCCTCAATGTTTTGATGAATGCAATTGGTGGAGCAAGCTGGGTATCTGTTCACCACGGTGGTGGCGTCGGAATTGGGAAATCTATTCACGCAGGAATGGTAATAGTTGCAGATGGAACACCCGAAGCAGAGAAAAGACTTATGAATGTTTTAACATATGACCCTGCAATGGGAATTATTCGACATGCTGATGCTGGCTACGAGAAAGCAATTTCAAATGCAATAAAGTTTAAAATTAAAATCCCAATGTTAAAAAAAAAATGGAAAAATATAAAAACATAGCACTCGTTGCTCATGATAATAGGAAAAAAGACTTAATCGAATGGGTTGAATGGAATTATGAAATTCTCATCGAGCACAATCTAATTTGCACTGGAACAACAGGAAAAATGGTTGAAAATGCTTTATTGAATAAAATTGAAATGAAAGAACTGAAAAAGAAAATTACTAAACTTAAATCTGGTCCTTTAGGTGGAGACCAACAACTTGGGGCATTAGTAGCAGAAGGAAAAATTGATATTTTAATATTTTTTTGGGACCCTATGCAACCCCAGCCACATGATGTTGATGTAAAAGCACTTCTAAGAATTTCAGTTTTGTATAATGTACCAACAGCTTGTAACCGTTCTACTGCTGATTTCATTATTTCTTCGCATTTAATGGATGAAAAATATTTATCGATACTTAAAGATTATTCGAAATATATTGAGCGGGAGTTATAAATGGATAAATTAAAGGTAAAATTACGTAATAAAAATTTATTTATATATTTGATTTACATAGGTATCATCATTCTTGTTATTTCAACTTCTTGCGCTCAGGAAAAAATGAACATAAATATGTCCAGATTTTATCAGAACTTACCTGAAGGATTCAGAGAACAAAATAACACAATTATTGATTCATTAATAGATAACGACAATGGATATATGTATTTGCTTTCAACAAACGAATTTGGAGAATGTCATTATTCATTAAAAGTTTTTAAAAATGAAAAAAATAAAATTATATTTGTAATTACATATGACTATCCTCTTAGAGAATGCACTTATTATTCTTGGTTGTTTTTAGAATATAATGACGGCGATTTAAATGATGCCTTTAAAAAAGTATTTCCAAATTACTATGAGTATCCAGATTCTGTTCTTTATCAAATGGGCAGGGCATATCCACTTTTATCAGCAAAATTATTTTATGATGACAAAGAGACTTTACAATTATTGAAAGATTATATTAATTATTATGCGGCTGATAAAAGTGTTCCGTATGATTATATTTTTTCTTTGTCAAGATTTGAAAAATCTATCGATGTAACTTTATCAATTTGTGATACAGAATTTGAAGAAAATATTTCTACAAAAGAAAAATTTGATAAACTAAAAAGCGAAGCAAAAACGATTACATTTAATTGGAATAACAAAAAAGAAGTTTTTAATTTGGAATAATTTTATATGAAAATAATTTTATTTATTTGCTCAATATTTATTTTTTCATTTAATTGTTTTTCTCAAGATGTTTACGTACAGCACGGTAAAGCATCCTATTACGCTGATAAATTTGAAGGTCGCTCAACAGCAAGTGGGGAAATCTATTGGCATTCAAAATTAACGGGAGCCCATCTTTCCTTACCTTTCAACACTAATGTAAAGGTAACAAATTTAGCAAATAATAAATTCGTTATTGTCAAAATAAATGATAGAGGACCTTTTGTTGCGGATAGAATAATTGATGTATCCAAATCAGCAGCTATTCAGTTAGATATGATTAACGAGGGGACTGCCAATGTAAAAATTGAAGTAGTTCAAGATGATAAGAAAGACGATGCTTACGTTTTCGATGATATTAAGACAAATCCCCCGAAAGATCCACCCCCCTATAATATTCCTTTGGATGTTAAGCAAGATGAATATTATTTAATTTCGACATATCGTGTAACACCTTCCGGTTATGGGGTACAAATAGGGAGTTATGTGGAATTTGCTAATCTTATCAAATTAGCAGAAAGTATTTCAGATAAATTTAAGCAAAAAACCTATGTCCAAGTGGCGTTAGTTAATAATGTAAAATTTTACAGAGTAATTCTTGGCACTTATAATACAAGACAACAAGCCGAGGAATTCAAAGCTCAGATACAGGATACATTTCCCGATAGTTTTATCTATGATTTTAACATCACAAAATAAATTTGAGGAGGTACAAAATGAAAGTTTTGGTTGCTGACAAATTCCCGGATATTTATATTCAACAGATGAAAGACAAAAAACTTGAGGTAATTTATCAACCTAAATTAGGTGAGAATGACTTACCCGAAGTAGCAAAAGATGTTGATATCATTATTGTTCGTTCAACTGTTGTGAACGAAAGAACAATTAAAGATGCTCAAAATTTAAAATTAATTATCAGGGCTGGTTCAGGGGTCAATAACATTGATACTAAGGCAGCTACTGCAAAAAAAGTATATGTTGCAAATTGTCCGGGTAAAAATTCTATTGCTGTGGCTGAGCTTGCGATCGGCTTGATGGTTGCCTTAGATCGAAGAATTCCGCATAATGTAATTGATTTCAAAAATAATATTTGGAATAAAGCAGAGTATTCAAAGGCTGATGGATTATTTGGAAAGACTTTTGGAGTTATAGGAACAGGAAATATTGGTAGAGAAGTTGCAAAAAGAGCAAAAGCATTTGGAATGAAGGTAATCGGATACGATCTCGCTCAGACACCAGATACTGGAATAGAATATAAACAAAGCGTTGAAGATGTAGTTAAAAATTCTGATGTAATATCTGTTCACCTTCCTTCAAATTCAGAAACAAAAGGAATGTTTAACGAGAAAATGTTTGACCTAATGAAGAAGGGAACAATATTTATTAACACATCGCGTCATCAAGTAATTAATGAAGATGATTTAATCAAAGCAGTACAAGAAAAAGGTATAAAAGTAGGAATTGATGTTTTTGCTGATGAACCCGAGAGAAAGGATGGGACGGTATCCTCTAAACTTCAAAACATTAGTAACGTTTATGTTACTCATCACATTGGAGCTTCCACAGAACAAGCACAAAATGCAGTGGCAGAAGAAACTGTTAGAATAATAACCGAATATGTCGAAAAGAATAATGTTATAAATGCTGTAAACAAATTTTAATCTTTTAGTAATAAAAAAGGCTGTCAATTAGACAGCCTTTTAATAATATTTCAATTCCTTTATATCTTTTATCTGTCCATAATAGAACATAAGTTTTATCATTTCATTGACACCCGCTATTTCATTATCGGTCAATTCGAAATATACTGAATTAAAATTTTGCTTAAAATAATCCATTAAACGTATGTCTATTTTCAATTCGTTCCAAAGTGCTTTCAGATTATCTTCAATACGTATTTCAATACTCTGTAACCTCTCCGATAATTCATTGAAGCTATCTTTATTTTTAGCTACAAACAAATAATTTACATAAGGATAATCTACTAATTCTGCAAAATAATCTGGAAGACTAATTCCTCTTTCCAAATATTCAGGTTTAAAGTTTTCATCACCAACAAGTAAAATGTTTTTATTTTTCATTTCAGAAATATTTCTATTAAGGAAAATTTCGACATCAATATCGTATTTTTCAATATATAAAATTTTAGATAATAATACTTCATTTTTAGACATATCACCACTGATATAAAGATTCTTCAAGTCGTCACTTCCATAATAAAAATAAGAATTACCCAACTTTCCATCAAAAGATAAAGCATATTTTTTTGATATAAAAAATTCCTCATTACTAAGTATAACATCGCAGGTTGGAACCAAAGCAATATCGTAATCTTTTTCAATAAAGTTTTTTAGAATAAGTGATGACGGTAAATATTCAATATTCTTTTGAATTCCTTTAGGAAGATTTAATAAAAGCAACGAGGAGAAAATGTTTCTTGGTAGAATTATTTTCATTTATTAAACTCTCTAAAATTCGCTCTCACTTTAACTATTATACAATTATTTCAAATAAAAAACCGCCAACTGATGGCGGTTCAATGTTAAAGCCAAATTTTTAATTAACTCTTTTATCTTTTATTCTTGCAGCTTTACCAGACAAGCCACGTAAGAAATATAATTTTGCCCTTCGAACTTTACCTTCTTTAACCAATTCAATTTTAGTAATTTTTGGCGAATTAAAAGGAAATATTCTTTCTACTCCAACACCATTAGAAATTTTTCTAACAGTAAAAGTTTTTTCACCTAAGGTTCCTCTTACGCTGATAACATCTCCTTCAAAAAATTGAATTCTTTCTTTATCTCCTTCAATAACTTTTGAATGAACTCGAATTCTATCACCGGATTTGAAACTAGGTAAATCACTTCTTTTTTGTTCAGCTTTAATTTCGCTCAACTTATCCATCTTTTACTCCATTCTATTTATTTTTTTCCAATTTTCTGTTATTTCAATTGATTTTTTGACTTTCCATTCTTTTATCAATTTTTCGTTCCCTGATAATAATACTGCAGGAACGGTCATACCTCTATAATCTGCTGGTCTTGTATATACAGGTGCTGATAATAATTGCCCGTCCATAAAAGAATCATTTAACGCAGATTCACTATCGTTCAACACACCAGGAATCAGTCTGATTACCGAATCAATAATTTCTACCGCAGCAATTTCCCCACCACTCAGAATAAAATTACCAATAGAAACGTCAAGGGTTGCAAATCTTTCTCTTACTCTTTCATCTATTCCTTTGTATCTACCTGCAACTATAATTGTATTCCTTTCAAGTGATAGTTTCTTGGCTATTTCTTGATTGAAAATAATACCCTGCGGAGAAGTAAAAACAATATTCTGATATTCTTTTTCAGCGAGCAATTTTTCAATACATTCAAAGAACGGTTCAGGTTTAAGCACCATACCGGGCTCACCCCCGAATGGTCTATCATCTATTTGTTTGTGTTTGTCATAAGCATAATCTCTGAGATTATGAACATATATTTCAACAAGATTTTTATCCTGAGCCCTTTTTATTATGCTAGTATTAAGTGGTCCATTAAAGAAATCAGGAATTGCAGAAATAATATCAAATCTAATCATCACTAAACTCGAAATCTTCTGATAGATCTAATCGCTTTTTAATCGTGTCTATTTTTTTTATAATCTTTTTTACAGCAGGAATTAAAATTTCCTTATTCTGATTATTCTCAACTACATAAACATCATTTGCAGGAAATGATAATACATTAATAATTTTCCCAACAAAATTCTTTCCTCTATAAACTGAGCAACCAATCAAGTCGGAAACCAAGTGTTCATCAGCACTCAAAACTGATTTACAAGAAGAATTAATATAAATATCTTTACCAATTAGAAAATCAATATCATCAGGATTATCAAAATTTAAAAACTTTACATAGATATCCTTCTTATCGTATGATAATTCCTCAATGTAAAATTTTCGCAAATCCCCAAAAACATCAATCAAAACATATCTTAGCGCAAAAAATCTCAGATAATCACTTGATACAAGAGTAACTAGTAAATAACCCGTCCATTTATGACAACTCTTAATTTTTCCAATAATGATGTTGTCATGTTTCAATTTCCAATCAATCCAATATCTTTAGAATTGCTCTTTTACCATCTTTAGCAGCAATTGCTGTCAAGAGAGTTCTCATTGCTTGAGCTGTTTTTCCCTGCTTGCCAATAACTTTTCCAATATCCTCTGTACCAACTTTCAATGTTAGTTCAACAGTTTTTTCATCTGGAGAAGTTTCCTGAATTTCCACACCGTCTGGATTGTCAACAAGATGTCTTGCAATGAATTCAATAAATTCTTTCATTTAAGGTACCCTAAAAAA
>JAFGID010000199.1 GCA_016929735.1 Ignavibacteriales bacterium
GAAAGTAATCCAGTAATCGGCAAAAAGCTTAATTTCGAAAAAGTTGATGAAATAAAATTGGAAGCGATTTTTGATTCTTGGAACTTAAATAATGTAATATCGAAACTCCTCAAGTCTCATCCCTACGAAGAACCAGCTTATGATATTTATCCTCTTCTAAATGACAACTTAAATTACGGATTTGGTGCTATTGGAGAATATGAAAAAGTGAAGACACAAGAAGAATTTTTAGCATTAGTAAAGAAGAAATTGAAACTAAAAGCAGTTAGACATTGTAAAGGTAAATCAGAAAAAATAAAAAAGGTTGCAGTGTGTGGTGGAAGTGGTTCAGATTTAATAAATCATTCAATAAAAAGGAAAGCTGATGCATTTGTTACGGCTGATATAAAATACAGTCGCTTTCGTGATGCTGAAGATAAAATTCTTTTAGTAGATGCGGGGCATTATGAAACAGAAATATTTTCGGTTGATATAATCGAAAGGAAATTAAAAAAGATAATTACAGATAAAAATATAAAAATATTAAAGGCAAGAACAAATACTAACCCGATAAAAATAAATTAAAGGAGATATAAATTGAAAGAGCGATTAACAACCTTGTTTGAATTACAATTGATAGACAACCAATTAGATGAGCTTGAACAATTAAGGGGTGATTTACCAGCAATTGTAAATGAGCTTAATTCTAAATTAGATAGTTTGATGGAATCAATTGTAAACAAGGAAAATCAGAAAACAGAAGCACAAGAAAGAAGGAATGCTAACGAAGCCGAAATTGAGACTCTATCACAAGATGTAAAAAGGTTTAAATCTCAACTTTCAAAGGTTCGTAACAACAAAGAATATGATGCTTTAACAAAACAAATTGACTATGCTGATGATAAAATTAAAGCATTGATAAAAGAAAATATCGAACTAGAAAATCAAGCTGAAATGCTTAAAAATGAAACAACTGAAATCTCACCAAAAGTTGATGAATTAAAAGATGAGATAAAAGAAAAGGAAACAGAACTTAAAAAAATAATTCAAGCCAACGAAAGAGAGGAAGCAATCTTTTTGGATAAGAGAAAAGTTGTGGTTGAAAAGGTTAAGAAGAATGACTTGAACACTTATACAAGAATCCGCAAAGCATGTGATGGAATTGCAGTTGCGGTTGTCTCCCGTAAAGCATGTGCCGGTTGTAATAATGTTGTTCCTCCTCAGCGCCAGTTAGAGATAAAGCAAAATAAAAGAATTTACACTTGTGAATCTTGTGGACGTATGTTAATTTCAGAAGAAGCAGCGAATGAAGTAAAATCAAGACTGAAATTTTAATTAAGACTTGAAAAGATAATCTAAAACATTTTTAAGATATTCAAAAGTAATTATTTCAATACCGGTATTCTTAAGTTCAGATTTTTGATTTGAAACTGGGATAAGTACTTTGTTGAAACCAAGTTTTTCAGCTTCCTGTATTCTCTTTTCTATTTGACTAACAGTACGCAATTCACCACCCAATCCTATTTCACCAATCAGAACATAATTTTTATTTACAGATTTATCATACACACTTGAAGCGATGGAACAACAGACAGCTAAATCAACCGCCGGTTCATCTATTCTGATACCGCCAGCCATATTTAGAAAAACATTGCTTGCTGATAATCTAATACTAGCTCGTCTTTCTAAGACAGCAAGTAAAATTGATAATCTTCTATAATCAAAACCTGTAGCAACTCTCTGTGGATTACCAAAATTCGATGGAGTAACTAAAGCCTGAACTTCAAGCAAAACAGGTCTTGAACCCTCAATACTTGTTGTAACAACAGCTCCTGAAATATCTCGTGCATTATTGCTTAAGAAAATTTGACTCGGATTTAATACTTCTTTTAATCCATCTTCAAACATTTCAAAAATGCCAATTTCATTTGTCCCACCATAACGATTCTTATGTGCCCTTAAAATTCTGTACGAATGATTTTTATCACCTTCGAACTGGATAACAGTATCAACAATATGCTCAAGCACTTTCGGACCTGCTATTATTCCCTCTTTTGTTATGTGTCCCACAATTATTATCGGACAATTTTCCTTCTTGGCAATTTGCATTAAGTATGCTGTACATTCTCTGATTTGTGTTATAGTCCCAGGGGCATTATCAAAATCTGATTTGTAAACTGTTTGAATGGAATCAATCACAACGAGTTCGGGCTTTTCCTTGTTGATTGTTTCTATAATATCATCCAAATTTGTTTCTGTAAGGACAAGAATTTTTTCCGAATTTATATTCAATCTTTTTGCACGAAGACTTATTTGGGTTAAAGATTCTTCACCAGTAACATACAAAACCTTTTTATCAGAAGTAGAAGCCGCTTGAAGCACGAGTGTAGATTTTCCGATACCGGGATCACCACCAATTAGAATAACGGACCCCGACATTATTCCACCACCAAGCACTCTATCAAATTCAGAAATATTAGTTTTAATTCTTACTTCAGTTGAGTTAGAAATATCTTGATTCAAATTTGCAATTGTAAGTTCTGTCCTACGAGTTTGTCTTTTACTTTTTGTTTCGACTAACTCCTCTGTAAAACTATTCCATTCTTCGCAGGAAGGACATTTACCGAGCCATTTCAATGATTCAAATCCGCAATTTGAGCAGATATATTTGATTTTCATCTTAGACATCAACACTAGTCCTTTTGATAAAATTGACAATCACTTCATCTTTACTATTAAGTAATTCTTCCGGAGTTCCATTAAAATAAATTTTACCATCGTGCATCATTGCGATTTTCTCAGCTATATTTTGAACGCTGAACATATCGTGTGTAACTACAATTGTTGTAACATTCAATTTTTCATTCAATTCTTTTATCAATTCGTCAATTGAATCAGACATAATTGGATCAAGTCCCGTCGTCGGTTCATCGTATAGAATATAATCAGGATTAGTTATTAATGCTCTTGCCAGACCAACCCGTTTTTTCATACCACCGGACAACTCTGCTGGTTTTAGATTTTGAGTACCCGGTAAACCAACTAACTCAAGCTTTTCCGCGACATTATTTTTTATTTCTGTTTTTGTAAGATTAGCTTCATTCTCAACAAGCGCTAGAGCAACATTTTCTTCGACAGTCATTGAATCAAACAGTGCAGCACCTTGAAAGAGAAATCCAAATCGTTGACGTACTCTATATAGCTCTTCTTTTGCCATTTCTGCTATTGATTTACCTTCGATTTTTACTGTGCCCCTATCAGATGTGAGTAAACCAACAATAATTTTTAATAGAACACTTTTACCGCATCCACTCCTCCCAATAATAGCAAGTGACTGCCCTTCGGTTATTTCCAAATTAACACCATTAAGTACTTCGTTCGTACCAAAACCTTTATAGACATCAATAATTTCTATCATACAAAATTTATTTTAAGTTTCTGAAATCCTTATACAAAATTACAAAAGAAATTTAATATCGCATAGGTGTTAAATTTTTAAATTATGCTTGGATTAAAATTTCTTAAATAATTTAGTTTATCTATTGTTTTAATAATGAAAATATTATTATATTTCACTACCAATTTAATAATTGATACAAAAATTTAGTTATAAATTATAATAATTAAAGGTAACCAATATGGCTTACACAGGTTCGACAACACTAAGAGATACAGTAACAATGATTCTTGCTGGTGGACAAGGCGAGAGACTGTATCCATTGACCGCTGTGAGGACAAAACCATCTGTTCCATTCGGTGGTAAATACCGAATTATTGATTTTACCTTGTCAAATTGCTTAAACTCTGGCTTACGAAAAATTTATGTTATGACACAATATAAGTCGGATTCTCTAAATCAACACCTGTTCGAAGCATGGAGTATTTTCAATCCCGAACTTGGTGAATTTATCTATTCTGTTCCACCTCAACAAAAAACTGACAACAACTGGTATCTTGGTACTGCAAATGCAATCTATCAAAATCTTAATATGCTTGACCCCAAAAAGTATAAATGGTTAATAATCCTTTCAGGTGACCACATTTACAAGATGGACTATTTGAAGATGTTACAATATCACATTGAGAAAAAAGCAGAATTATCATTGGCTTGTATTCATGTAGAAAAAGAACAAGCATCAAGATTTGGTATCGTGGATATTGATGAGAATTATCGGGTTACCGGTTTCCTTGAAAAACCAGAGAACCCACCCGAAATTCCGGATAAACCTGGTTACTCATTTGTAAATATGGCAATATATATTTTTAATATTCAGACTATTAGAGAAGTACTTTGTGATATGGAGGGGAAAAAATTGGATAGTTCTGATTTTGGCAAAAATGTTATCCCATATATGGTGAAAAACAATTATCTTGTTCAAGCATACCGCTTCGTTGATGAGAATAAAGACAAAGATAACAATGTCGTTAAGCCCTATTGGGTTGATGTCGGAACTTTAGACAGTTACTATGTAGCAAGCATGGATTTAATTAGTGTCAATCCAGAATTTAATTTGTATGATAGTGAATGGCCGTTGAGAGCCAAGCATGTAAATTATCCACCTGCTAAAACAATTTCTCATGAAGGCGAGAGAGTTGGTAGAACTTTTAATTCATTAATTACAGATGGAACAATCGTTTCTGGTGGATTAGTTGAAAGAAGTATTCTTGGTCCAAATGTCCGAGTTAATAGTTTCACTTATGTAACCGATTCAATTATTATGGATAATGTCAATATAGGCCGACACTCGCAAATCAGACGGGCAATTATTGATAAAAATGCAATAATTCCTGAAAATACTCTAATAGGTTTTGATCCTGAAATTGATAAAAAGCGATTTACTGTTACAGAGAATGGTATAACCGTTATTCCAAAAAACTATGAATTTAAATAAAAATTTTTTTCAATATTTTATTAGGTAATAAAATGAAAACGAAAATTTGTTTTTTGTCCTTTTTTTTGTCTATTCAGTTTATTGCTCAACCTTTCGGTTCTGAGTTTGATAATTCCAAAGGAACATCAATGGTTCCAATTAAAATGGATGCTGAAACATATTTGGACATTTTTGAAAGTGACGGTTATGAAATTGTTAGAATGGAATTTGATATTTTATTAACCAGTAAAGAAAGCTTTAGAACTCTACAAAGTGGATGGGAGTATGGAATCTTTGCATTTGGTGATTATAGATTTCAAAAGCTTGATTTAAAAGTTTTTAAAATGGTTGGTGGTGAATGGACTGAATTATCTGAAGGTGAAGATGAGATGTTGTATGAAAATGTCGAGGGAACAAATACAGTTCTAATTAAAATAATTCCGAGTTATACATCCGAGTACAAGTTTCTGATTGATGCATTGGAATACACAGAAGGGTATTCAGGGGGGCATTATGGTTTGATTGTTTTTCATGAATGAATTAAGAATACAATTTCTGATGTAATTTTTCAACTTGCAGCATAAATATCTCTAACTTGGATTGTGTTATTTGCGGAAAAGCATTTCCATCTGTTTCTATATATAAAAACGGGAGAGCGTTAACATTTTCTTCTTTTAATATATCACTTTTATATTTACTTTGCTTCTTCTTCCCTGCTAATGTCATTTCATTATTTAATATTGACTCAGACAAGCGACTTGGTAAACAATTAAATGGACCAATTGAAATAATACCACTTACTTCACTTATTATTTCTTTTAATGACAATCCGATAGTTAAAATACCCTCTCCTAATAATTCCTCTGATATTAATCCCTTGCTATGTTGAATAATCTTTTCTATATCAATTTTATGCTCATCAATAAGACCAGATTTTGATAATTTATTCTTCACCTTAATTTCGAGCATTTCCTGAAATTTGTTTTTAAGCTTAACTTTGGTCCTTTCAAGAAAAGAGTTTTCCGGGTCGGTAATTCCTTTTAATAAAAGATAATTGCTGTAATACATATATTCTGTGATTGGAGCAACTCGGACAACAAAACCATTTTTTGCCAAGACCTCAACAATGTTACCACGTGAAAATTCTTCGTGTCGAACATATACCTCGCCTACCAATAAAACTTTTTTTGCTTCTGCTAAAGGTTGTTTAAGGTTTATTTTTTTCAACCCACTTGCCATTATTTCCAATTGTTTGAATAGTTGTTTCTCGTTCCCTTCACCTATTTTCTTTTTAACTTTCTCCCATTCAGCATTTAGAATTTTAAATGCTAAATCTGTATCAACAGCTAAAGCCAATAATGCATTAGATATATCCGATATACAATCTGAAACAGAGAGTATAATCCAAGCCCAGCGATATGCTGAACTGCCTAAATCCTGAAATGATTGTTCTTCATCCATTGAGAAAACTGCAACATTATCGAGATTTAGATTTCTGATAATATCTTTCAATAAAATAAAATATTGCCCCTGCCTACAAGGTCCATAACCATGTGGCATAAAGAATAGAGTTTTTTTATTTTTTAAATTATTATTTCGAGCATATTCAACTAAAGAGCCAGTTGTTGTGATAAAGGGTAAACATTCTTTACAAGTCGTAAGCCCCTGCCCTGCCTTCAGTGTTGATATGGTTGGAATCGGTAACGGTTTACAATTTACACCGAGAGATTTAAATACTTCCGACATTCCTTCGGTGCCAAATCTTCCCATTGATGGGATTAATAATTCCACGTCAGGTGAAGTTAACGAGATTTTACTTTCTGATTTTGAATTGAAATCAACTGTATCAACAAACAAATTAGTTTTAAGTTCAACATCTTTCTCAACAATAATTTTTTCATTTCTTAAATGAATATAATTCTTGATAATGTCCAAGGCGGCATCAATTCTTGTATTTATTCCCACATCTGCCGAATGGCTATCTAATTCTAAAGTCAATGATGGTTTATTTCCCATAAGTTTTCTGAAGTAATGCAGAATAAACGAATCAGGACCACAGGAAAAATTAGTAATAAATACTCCGAAGAGTTGTTTGTGATTTTTGACAAATTTAGCACCACGAAGAATTGTCTGCCCACCAAACCAGTACATATTTTCATAAGGAGTAATTTCTTCAGTCGGCAAAAAATCCTGTGGGATTATTGTAATGTTTTTAGAACTGAATTTGTATGGTATGCTCAAGTTGGCTTCTTTAGCGTATGCGTTATATGCTCTACCAAAAAGAACTATTCCGAAACTGTCAGGCTCATTTTCAATTTCTGAGATTGCTTTGTTTCCGAGTTCCCTAAATTCTTCAAGCATTGAGCTATATTTTTCAAAAGCATACTTAAAAGCTTTTTTCCCAGTCGCTGATTTTACATTCAACTTTTTTGCTATATCAACAAATGTTTTTTCGATTTCCTTTTCGGATTTTGAAAGATCGATGATTGGTGCAAGAATTTCGCACTTAATTTCCTTGTGGAAAGTTGACTTCAAATAATAACTTTCACCTTGAACAAAAATGCAGAGTTTGCTGTATTTAAAATCAGGTGGATGTGGCATCTCAACTATATGAGGCATAAAAATATAATCTACTTTTTTATTGAGTAAATCCTGAAATAATCCGTGTGCAATTTCAACCGGATAGCAGAAAGCAGAACGAATTTTCTCCATACCCCGTTCATCTACGTTTTCTGATAGAACAACTTCAAAACCAAGTTGATTGAAAAAATTATAATATAAGGGATAAAGTGTATTAGTCATAAAACTTTTTGATATTCCAATCTTTTTCCCCTTCGATTGTGAATTGGAAATATAGTTTTCAAAAACCAATTCTTGTCGCTTTTTAACGTAATCGCGACTAGCTGAATCTATTTCAATATTAATTCTTTCATTATAATATTTATTACAGGCACCTCCAAATGGGTATTTTTGACCTTCGATTTCAAAAACTGCGATTTCACATTTAAGGTCACAGTTTTCCTTTCCCCCTTTGCAGATAAATGTGCCGACTTGTTCAAATTTTCTGTTAATTAAATCATGCAAATTAAATAAGTCAGATTTTAATAAACCAAGATTTATTCTATTCTTTACTTCCAGTGCAACACCAAATGCACCCATCAATCCAGGTTCGGGAGGAACGATTATTTGCTTTCCAATTAGATTTGCCATCGCTAATGGAACAGATTTATTATAACATACTCCCCCTTGCATAAATACTTTTTTACCAACGGGTCTGTTTCCTTTTACTCTGTTTGTATAATTCATACAAATTGAATATAC
Organism: Ignavibacteriales bacterium; assembly: GCA_016929735.1. Lineage (GTDB taxonomy): Bacteria > Bacteroidota > Ignavibacteria > Ignavibacteriales > Melioribacteraceae > JAFGPR01. The sequence continues at coordinate 8,172 of JAFGID010000199.1, forward strand.
TAATCCGGCGACAATGTCTTCGGTTGTAGTACCATCGTGTGTAGCATTTTTTATATCGCTTGAAATGAATGCAGAACATTGGTCGTTAAAATTGAGTGGACTTTTTGCTGATAACGCAATATCGCTGATTTGCTTGTAATTAATATTCAGTGTTTCCTGTGCTGATTCTTCAAGAAAAGAGCCGGTTCCTGCTGAACAAGCCTCGTTCATAGCATAATCACAAGCAACACCATTTGTTAGGAAAGTATATTTTGCATCCTGTCCCCCAATTTCAAAAATAGTATCAACATCCTCATCAAAAAATGCTGCTGCTACTGCGTGTGCAATAATTTCATTGATTTCACCTTCAGTCAAAGCATGCAAGGCTGCAATCTTTCTGCCCGAACCGGTTGTTCCAAGTCCGATTATTCTAATCGAACAATCAATTTGTTTATTTAATTCTTTATAACACTCAATTGATGCTTGAACAGGATTACCATTTGTTCGTAAATAAATTGATGCAAGCAAAGCATTATCTGTTTCACGAATCAAAACTGCTTTAGTAGTTGTTGAACCGACATCCAAGCCAAGTATGCAAATATCCCCTTCAACTGCTTTGGATTTTTTCATTTCCTTAAAAATCACATTTGTTTCTTTACCTTTAATTTTTGGAAGTGTCGGAAAATTGAAATGGATTTCCTTAAATATTTTTGTTTTATCAATATTTGAAATATTATCCAGACCATACAAAGCTGCACCCATTGCTTCAAAATAGGTTGCTTCAATCGGAACCAATGAGTTAGGATACGCTTCCTTAATAAAATCAACGACTACTGAATTCCTAGAAACTCCACCGATAATTAAAACATTTTTTTCGTCCTGCTTTGTTAAAAGTTCAATACCCTTTTCGGCAATCATCTTACAAAGACCTGAAACTACTTCAGCTTTGGGTACTCCCTTGTTCAATGCATGAGTGCAATCACTTTTACAAAAGACACTACATCTACCAGAAACGATATATGGTTTTGTTTCCCTTGCTAATTCGACAGCTTCTTGAACTGATAAATTCATTCTTGATAATTGCTGGAGAAAAAATTCACCCGTTCCAGCTGCACACTTATTACCAGTTCTCACTGATTGGATGTTGCCATTATCATCAATGCAATAAACAATAAAATTTTCTGCACCCAGACTTGCAATAGTTTTATAATTCTTAAAATATTCTGTTTGCTTTAGTACAATTTCAATTGCTTCCGGCTCAGGAATAGATATTGTATTTATTAGTGATTTAAATTTTCTTCCTGTTGCAACAACAGATATATTGTCAAATTCGTTTTTTGCAAAATAATCTGATACTATTTTATGTGGGTTACCTAAGTGGACTATTGATTGGGTAGATAACAAATCAATCTTTTGCTCTTGTCTACTTAATTTTACAAATGTAACAGTTGAAGCGCCAACACAAATTCCCAGAGAAATTCTTTCCATACACTAAAATCTTATAAAAATATTATTTTTCGAGTGCAAATATAAGTAATTTAATTTTTCCTTTTTAGATAAGATAACTCATAAAATATTAGGTAGCATTTAGTGACCATAAATTTACACTTTATTTTATAGTAAAATTGTTTAAATTCGCACTCGAAATTTAAGGATATGTATTGAAAAATATTATAAAAATAATATTGGCTTTTACAATTTCAACAAACCTCTTTTCACAAGAAGAAAGTGTTGGATTAATATCCAAATTTGGACTTGCTGTTGGATTCAATCCTGGTTGGATTTTTATTGATTTGGATGAAATTAACACCAAAATTGATGATTTTGGTGTTGATAAATTCGATAACGGTATTTTTACAACAGGTGGCTCAGGTTACTTCTATATAATGTTATTAAATAACTTTAGAATTGGATGGACCGGTTTTTCAGGTTCACGCTCCAGTGAAAAAAGAATTGCTGATTTCGACAAAAAAGCGATATATGAAATTTCATCTAATGGTGTAACAATTGAATATTCGCTTCCATTTATTGAGAAAATGGGAGTTTCGTTTGGTGCTATTATTGGATGGGGAAATCAGAGAATCGAATTTCATCAGGTAAATAAAGATTATTCTTGGAATACATTATGGTCTGAAGTAAGTGATACTTCTGTAAAAACAAATAATATTTCAAGAATTATTGACAATGATTTCTGGACGATTACACCTACAATAAACATTGATGTACCGATTAATAGGTTTGCCGCATTAAGATTAGGAGGGGGATATTTAATTACTCTAGCAAATAAATGGAAAATTGCAGACGAAAGAGAATTAAAAGATGTTCCTTCAGGATTGAAAGCAAACTCCTTTTTTATTCAAGCAGGATTATATGTAGGATTTTTTGCATATTAAAAAGGTTAAATGAAAAATATTTTAGTGACAGGTGGTGCCGGTTTTATTGGTAGTAATTTTATTAACTATTTAGTTGATAAACATAAGGATTGGAATATTATTAATTTCGACAAACTCACCTATGCTGGGAATTTAGAAAATCTTAAACCATCAGAAAATAAAGAAAATTATTGTTTTATTAAAGGTGATATAACTAATTCAGATTTACTGGAATTTGTTTTTAATAAATATGAAATAAAATATGTTATCAATTTTGCTGCAGAATCGCATGTTGATAGAAGTATACTCGGTGCTGAAATTTTTGTCCGAACAAATGTTCTCGGTACTTTAAATTTATTAGAAATTGCAAAAAGAAGTAATGTTGAAAAATTTTTACAAATATCAACTGACGAGGTTTATGGAAGCTTAGGTACTGAAGGAAAATTTTCTGAGACCACTTCCCTAGCACCGAATAGCCCTTACTCTTCAAGCAAAGCATCGGCGGACATGTTAGCATTATCTTACGAACATACTTTTGGGCTTCCAGTTGTTGTTACTCGTTGTTCAAATAATTACGGACCTTTGCAATTCCCAGAAAAATTGATTCCGTTAATGATAATCAATGCAATTAATAATAAAAAACTTCCAGTTTATGGCGATGGTATGAATGTCCGCGATTGGATTTATGTATTAGACCACAATAAAGCAATCGAAAAAGTTTTTGAAAATGGAAAAATTGGTGAAGTTTACAACATTGGTGCTGACCAAGAAATGCCGAATATAGAAATCGTAAAATTAATTTTGAAAAAGTTAGGTAAATCGGAGAATTTAATAGAATATGTAAAAGACCGTCCCGGACATGATAGGAGGTATGCGATTGACTCAACGAAAATTCAAACTGAATTAAATTGGACACCCGAACAGAAATTTGAAGATGCAATTTATTACACAATAGATTGGTATTTAAACAACAAGCAATGGTGGGAGAGGATTATTTCAGGTGAGTATCAAAATTATTATGAAACAATGTATAGTAATAGATAGAAATGGCAAAAGAAGAAAAAATAGAGTTTTGGTTAAATAGTGCTGAAAGAGACTATAGAACTATGGAAAATTTGTTTTTGTCCAAAGAATAAATAACTAAAATTTGAGAGACAGCAGAATGCTTGAAAAAGATGTTTTAGAAAAAATTAAAAATTTCATAAACTTTCTAAAAGATAAGAAATATAAGATCAAAAAAATCTTTCTTTTTGGTTCTTATGCAAAAGGTAACTATAATGATGATAGCGATATTGATATTGCAATCGTAATTGATGATATGGAAAATTTTTATTTAATACAATTTGAATTATTATTAATCGGATGTAAATTTGATTCACGAATTGAACCATACCCTTTTTATAGTGAAGATTTTAATGAGTCAAATCCTTTTGCGAAAGAGATAATAAAAATGGAGCTGCTTTAGAATTTTAATTTTTGTTTATGAGTTCAAAAGAATTAAAAAATTACATTGGGAAAAATAGTGCTTTATTATAGCATATTAAAAATATAAGAAATAAAATAAAAATTATTTATTAAGTGTAAAAATAAATTAAAAATAAATTTATATGAAAAAGTATTTTTTTATCGCCATTATTTCATCTTTTTATAATCTGAATGCTCAAACTGAAAAAAGCAGTTTATTCAGTGCTACTGATTACAACACAATTAGCGTTACAATTGGAGGTGAATTTATAATAAATGGAACATTTGCTGCATCTCCGCTAGAAAGATTGGATCAATTTCTGACAAGAATTTACAACGAAGGAAGAGCAAATATCCTCGCAACCGCAAAAGATGAAAACACCCTTATTCAGGCAAAGTCTGAGGTGAACAATTTCAATTTTAGAAATATTAAATTAAAACGAATCTCAAGCGAAGAAATACAGATAGACCTTGAAAAATTCAGATTAACTGCCGATTTCACTTATAATCCTTACCTTAAAAATGATGACGTAATTATTTTTCAACCGTATAATCCTGAAATTGATTTCATCGAAATTGGAGGTGCAGTTAATAAACCAACAAAATTCCCTTTTGTTGAAGGTGATAGATTATCTGATGCTTTACTTCTTGCTCGGGGAGTTAGTCTTGCATACGAAAAAGTTATTACTGCGGAAATAACACGTCTATCTTACGATGGACAAAATGAAGAAATAGTTAAAGTAAATATTTCTGACGATACTCAACTTAAAAGAGGTGATAGAATAAGAGTTATTGCAGATGAGACACAAAAGAGAGATTTTAAGATACTTGTTTTGGGTGAGGTTAATCGTCCCGGTTACATAAATGTTACTAAAGGAAATACAACAATAAAACAAGTCATAGAAAAAGCAGGTGGCTTAACAAATAAAGCTTCACTAAGAAATAGTGAGCTATTACGTGGTGACGATGCATTAAAACTTTTACGAAAATTATCTATTGAAAGCAAATTAAACGAAGAAAATGCAGACATTACAAAATTTAATAGTGCAATTGCTCAGCCTGACAGATGGGATTTTAACTCGATGTACCGTATGATAAATCTTAATTTAGAAGACACGACTTTTTTTGGTATAGACAATAGATTACGCTTACTTTTTCCTGAAAGTATAGTAAATTTTGAAAATATATTTAATGAAAATTCACCAGACGGTAATACAATAGTCTATGATGGAGATATTATTTTAATTCCCGAAGAGAAAAATTTTGTTTATGTATTTGGACAAGTCCAAAATCCAGGTTACTTATTATTTCAGAAAGGAAAAAACTATGAATATTATTTAAATGCAGCAGGTGGACTTGGAGAAATAGCCGATGAAGTTAAAATAATTTCGGGCAAAACAAGAAACTGGCTCGATGCTGATGATAATACTCCAATATTTCCTGGAGATTTTGTTTATGTTACAAAGGATGTCCCAAGAGGTTTTTGGTATCATATGGGAAGAGTTGGAACTGTAGCTGGTATTGTTGGCTCTATTGCAACATTAGTTTTATTATTTACAAATTTTGGGAATTAATACTAAAATGGAAAAACAATATAACTTCAATTTTTTAGACTTATTGGTTTTAATTGTCAAGCATAAAATTTTAATTCTAATAATATGTTTTTTAACCGCTGTAATTTCATATTTATATCTAAGATTATTTGTTGATGACCAATTTGATGCTTCAGCATTGGTAATACCTGCTGATGACCAAGGAATAGGTGGATTAGGGGGCATGTTAAAAGGATTATCTGACTTACCTTTTGGATTAGGGGGTAGTTCGGGTGGCGAAGCAATCGGAATGTATAATACAATTATTGGAAGTAGAACAACTCTCGAGGAAATAATTGAAAAATTTGATTTAATAAATGTCTACAAAATTGATAAATCTGAGAAAGGTTATCTTGAAGGTGCAATAAAAACTTTAAGTGAATGTATTAAAACTGATGAAACAGAAGATGGAGCATATACTATAACTATAAGAGATAAAGACCCTCAGCGTGCAGCAGATATGACAAACTACTTAATTGAGTTATTAAACAGAAGAATTATCGAATTAAAAACACAAAAATCAAAGAATGATAGAGAATTTTTAGAAGAAAGATTAGCGGACGTTAAACTTAATTTGAAAAATGCTGAAGATTCAATGAGAATTTTTCAGGAGCAGTCGGGAATGTTAAACGCTGAAAATCAAGTAAAGGGAATTTTTGATGTTTATACTACTCTCGAAACTGAGCTGATAACAAAGCAAATTCAATATTCGATAATGGAAAATATTTACGAAGAAAATTCCCCATTTTTAATAAAAGCTAAAACAGAATTACAGGAATATGAGAAA
>JAFGID010000200.1 GCA_016929735.1 Ignavibacteriales bacterium
GGAACATTAAGAAACTTATAATAAACAAGAAAAGTAAAAATATGAGAATTAATAGAACAATAGGAGATAAATTTTATGAACTCAAGAAAGTATATTGGTTTTTTTGTAATTGGTGCAATTGCCTTATTTGTAACAATTTATGCCATTACAAACGAAACATTCAATTATCAAAGGTATTCTAATATGGAATCTTTTGAAAAAGAATGGGCGAAGGTTGACTCGCTAGAGAAAAAAGGATTGCCAAAATCTGCAATGGAAGTTGTCGAGAAAATTTATTCCAAAGCAAAAGAGATTGATAATCCTGCACAAATTGTTAAATCGCTTATCCATCTGATGAAGTATAAAACTCAATTAGAGGAAGAAGGATTGGTTCAATCAATGTATTTTTTGCAGGAAGAAATAAAAACTGCTACATTTCCCACTCTACCAATATTGCAATCCTTCCTTGCTGATGTCTATTGGGGATTTTATGAAAATAACAGATGGAAATTTCTTGATAGAACTCAAACAATGAATTTTGACCAAGATGACATTCTTACTTGGGATTTAAATAAATTATTTGAAAAAGTGATGGGCCTTCATCAATCTGCATTAAGTGAAACAGAAAAACTTAAACAGATACCTCTTGAAATATTTGATGATATAGTTGTCAAAAATTCAAGTTCAAGAAAATTCAGACCAACAGTTTATGATTTTGTTGCTCACCGTGCTTTAGCTTTTTATATGAACGAAGAAACAGGTTTAACACAACCTGCATATGCATTCAAATTAACCGAAGAAAATGTTTTCTCACCAGCAAGTGATTTTGTGAAAATTAAATTTGAAACAAAAGATACTTTGTCACTTGATCTTCATGCAATTCAATTAATGCAAGATTTGATTGACTTTCATATTGGTGATTCTGACCCCTCTGCTTTAGTTGATATTGATTTAATAAGACTGAGCTATGTAAAGAATAAATCTGTTCATTCTTTAAAAGAAACTCTGTATCTTGATGCATTAAAAGACTTGGAAAAAAAATATTTATTTAATGAAATCGGGACTGAGGTATCTTATCAATTAGCAAGTCAATATGTTTCACAAGCAAATAGTTATAATCCATTAGTGGATGATACATACAAATGGGATAGAAAAACCGCTTTAGAAATTTGCGATAAAGCAATTGAAAGATTTCCGCGAGCATTTGGAACTCAAAACTGCAAATCTCTTAGAAATCAAATTTTAAGTAAAGAACTCTCACTAATCACAGAGAAGGTGAACTTACCGAATGCACCATTCCGTGCTCTGGTTACATACAGGAATGTGGATAATGTTCATTTTAGAATATTAAATTATGATAAAGACGTTGAGCAATTATTTAAAACACTATATAATGATGATCTATTCAAAGAACTCGTAAAAATTAAACCTATTAAGACTTGGTCGGTAAAAATTCCAAATGATGGCGATATGAATAGCCATTCATTTGAAGTAAAAGTACCTGAGTTAGGACTTGGTAAATATTTAATTCTCGCTTCCCCTGATGAAAAATTTACCTTAAGCAAAAATGCCATTGCTTATACAACAACATACATTTCCAATATTAGTTATATAAGAAGGGATAATTCAGACGGGACACTCGATTATTATGTTTTGAACAGAGCAACCGGTCAACCATTACCAAATGTAAAGGTGCAAATATATTACGAAGTTTATGATTCGAAAAATTACAAATATATTTATGAAAAAGGACCTCTCGTTCAAACGGATGAACTTGGTTATTTGAAAATTCCTAAAACTTCAGGAAGTAGAACAGTCAAATGTACCTTTGAATATGGAGATGATTTCCTTGATTTAGAAGATAAAATCTATCAATATAGTCCTTATGATTATGAAGATAGAACTTACACAAGTGTCGTTTTCTTTACTGATAGAGGAATTTATCGTCCTGGTCAAACCATCTATTTTAAAGGTATTATGCTTGAGACTGGTAAAAAGCAAAATAAATTGTTAACAAATAGAAGTGTAACTGTTGAATTGCTCGATGTCAATAGTCAAAAGGTTAGTTCGTTAGCTCTTAAAACAAATGACTACGGAACATTCAGTGGAACATTTACAGCACCAACGGGAGTACTGACTGGGGCAATGACTATTCGTTGTCAACACGGTTCTAAATCTGTTCAAGTGGAAGAATATAAGCGGCCAAAATTTGAAGTAAAATTTGACCCCGTTACAGAAAGTTTCAAATTAGGTGATGAAGTAAAAATTACTGGTTTTGCTCAGGCATATGCAGGTTCAAATATTGATGGAGCCGAAGTCCGATATAGAGTGGTTCGTTCGGCAACTTTCCCATATTGGAGATGGTGGTGGTGGAGTTATCGTCCAATCTCTCCCGATATGGAAATTACAAGTGGTGTAACCTCTACAGATGATAAAGGAAAATTTGAGATTAAATTTGAAGCAATTCCCGACTTATCACTTGATAAAAAATATAAACCACAATTTACCTACACAGTCTATGCTGATGTGGTAGATATTACCGGAGAAACCAGAAGCAATACAACTTACGTTAATGTAGGTTATATTGCTTTATCAGTAAGTTTAAATATGCCTGCAATCGTTTTTAA
>JAFGID010000201.1 GCA_016929735.1 Ignavibacteriales bacterium
AAATAATCTGAAGACTTCGAAGTTTGTTTTTGTCAATTGTTTTTTCAAATTCTTGTATTGAAAATAATTGTTTCATAAAATATTCCTAATTATTTATTTCTTTGTAATCATAAAATATATTTCCGTTTGAAGAAATATAGAAAACATGGATTTTGTCGCTATCAAAATTTTCAGGTATTTCTTGCCTAAACTTTATATCAATTGTTTTATAACAGGGGTAATTATTTACAATGGCAATCTTTTCCTGATCAATATCATATAGATCAAAATGTAAAGATATTTTGATTGAATTTTTGTATTTGTAATTTTGAATTTTAATTAAATCATCGTAATGCCTTCCAGCATTTTGTCCCATTTCATTTGTGCTATATTTTATTTCTATGATGACAGAACAAGGCCAAAGATAAAAATCAGTTTCTTTATTATTATCCTTTAAAATTACAATATCAAATTTTGACTTACCAAATAAATTCTTATAAAATTTTACTTGCGAATATTCCGCTTTCACAGGATTTATTTCAAGTTTTTCCACATTGTTCTTATTTTTCCATTCCTTTGTTCCAAATTTTTCAATTGGCAAATTAATTTTGTAATTAATCTTCTCTCTTAGAATGTTATATAATCTTGCTCTCAAATCTTCTTCGTAAAAAAAGTTGTAGGGCATTTCTTGAAATTCTTTTGTTATTTCTTGAATTGAATCAAGTAAAATTTTGCTTAAGTTTTCTTGATTTTCCATTTTACCACTTCTTTTTAATTTAACATAAATTTTTTATTTTTCCATTTTTATATTGAATCTTCCGCTTTTTTCAATGGTGAATTTAGCGAAGTACCTAACGTCTTTATTTGGGCAGATTCTTCACTTCGTTAAGAATGACTGAATCGTTTATTTTTAATACCGTCAATGGATCAATGCTAATATTCAACCAGGCAACACCCCAATGCAAATGTGGACCTGTTGAACGCCCGGTACTTCCTACTTTTCCTATAATTTGTCCTTTTTTTACAAATTGATTTTCTACAACTAATATTTCACTTAAATGCAAATAGGTGCTAAACAATCCAAACCCATGGTCAACGTAAATACAATTTCCTGCATAATAAAAATTCTTACCCGTTAATCTAACAATTCCATCAGACATAGCATAAACAGGACTTCCTTTTTTTATTGCAATATCAATTCCCCAATGCGTAGTGGTTTTTTCACCATTTACGATTCTTTCTGTTCCGAATTTGCTCGATATTCTTCCGCCATTGATTGGAGTTGTAAAACCAACTAAATAGTAAGCAGTGTCTGTTTCTGAAATTATTTTTCTTGCATCTCGCATTTTTTGACGCTCGGCTTTTATCCTTTCGTCCTCTGTTTCGGGTGCAGATACGTATTTTTTCTTAAGGGTGATTTTCTCTTGTTCGTAAATTCTTTTTGGTAATTCAATTCTAATAATTTTTACTTTTCCATCTAAAAATTTGAAAGGAATATATTTTGTGCCACAACTGTCTTTTTGAAATGCAAGAATGAAATTACCTTCTTTATCAGGTTTGATAATTTTCTGAGCAATTCGAATATAATCCACCCGTTCGCATTTACCAATTATTAAACTTGCTGGTTTAATATCCCCAAATAATTGTATTTTTTGAGAATAGTTATCCGGCACAAAAATAAATGTTATTATTGAAAATATGAGTAGATATTTGTTCATAAAATTTTCTTTGTAGATTATATTAAAAAATTATATTTGTATATTTGCGTATAATCAAAATAATAAATTAGAAAATGAACGAAATCAAACATCAAAATTTAAAGAAAATATTTGAGAAGTGGGCAAGTGAAAAGGTAATAAAATTTATACCACTCCCACCATCGGGTTCTTATCGCGAATATTATCGTATAAAAAGCAAAACAAAAACAGTAATCGGTGCTTTTAATCCTGATAGGAAAGAAAATATCGCTTTCCTTATTTTCAGCAAACATTTTTACAAGAAAAAATTAAATGTTCCTCAAATTTATGCTGAAGATTTGGACAATGATATTTACCTTCAGGAAGATTTAGGAGATGAAACTTTATTTAGTTATTTGACAAGAGTATACAAACGAGGAATTTTCCCTCAGCAACTTATTGACAAATATAAAGAAGTTATTGAAGAGTTACCAAAGTTTCAAATTATTGCAAGCAAAGATTTGAATTATACTGTTTGTTACCCACGTGATAGTTTTGATAGGCAATCAATGCATTGGGATATGACTTATTTCAAGTATTATTTTCTAAAACTTGCGAAAATAGCTTTTGACGAGCAGTCATTGGAAAATGATTTTTTTAAATTAGTAAAATTTTTACTTAAACCTGAGCGTGACTATTTTCTGTACCGCGATTTTCAATCCCGAAATATTATGCTGGTAAAAGGCGAGCCATATTTCATTGATTATCAGGGAGGAAGAAAGGGCGCATTGCAATATGACCTTGCTTCCCTGCTTTATGATGCAAAAGCGGATATCCCTCAGCATATTAGAAATCAACTGCTGGACCACTACATTGAAGTCGCGAAAAATATTATTCCAATTAATGAAAAAAAATTTAAGGAATATTATTACGGATATGTTCTTATAAGAATAATGCAGGCAATGGGAGCGTATGGTTTTCGAGGCTTTTATGAAAAGAAAGAACACTTTTTGAAGAGCGTTCCTTATGCAATAAATAATTTGAAATGGATAACAGAAAATGTTGAACTACCGATAAAAATACCTGCACTTTGGGAAGTATTTCAAAAACTTGTTCGCTCTGAAAGGTTGAAGGAATTTGGAGATGACGAAAATAAATTGAAAGTCCGAATTTTCAGTTTTGCATATAAAAAAGGCATTCCTGCCGACACGACGGGAAATGGCGGTGGGTTTGTTTTCGATTGTCGTGCTTTACCTAATCCCGGTAGATATGAAAAATATGCTAAACTTACAGGTAAAAATAAAGAAGTTATCAAATTTCTTGAAGAAGAAAAGATTGTTTCAAAATATTTAAAGAACGTTTATTCAATTGTTGATGCCGCTGTTGACAATTATCAAAAAAGAAAATTCACCGATTTGATGGTATCGTTTGGATGCACTGGTGGTCAGCATCGCTCTGTTTTTTGTGCAGAAGCATTGACGAAACATATTAAAGAAAAATTTAATATTAAAACAGAATTGGTTCATAGAGAATTGTAAGGATTTGTTCTTATTAAATGTTTTTTTCGTTATGTGGCTAAAGCCAAATATTTTCATTTTTCTTCTCCCCGACTTAAAAGTCGGGGCAATCTAATTGATTACTTTTTTTCTTACAATTATTTAAATATTACCACGTACTTTAGTTCGTGGATAGATTAACGATCTCCTAACCGGACTTTAGTCCCATACGAAAGAACTCATCTTGTCTAATATTTTGTGGCTAAAATTTGCTTGGGATAAATAAATAATATATTAAATAAAACAGGGAGAAAAGGAATGGACAAGCTTCACAAGGATTATATTAAGTATTACGAAACGCGGATGAACAAATATAAAGGAAATCCGCAGTACAAAAATTCATTCGAGACAGAAAAAGCTCTCTATGATGCAATTGCTTCTTGTAAGAAACTTGAAGATTTTAAGGATAAAGTTGAGAAAGGAAATCTTGCAGTAAATAATGGTGTTGCCTTAGTAAAAGATAGAGAGAAGATCCAAAACGATCATTATAACAAATTAAAAGAATTTATTCGCGCTGGTGCTTCAAAGGAAATTCTTGAAACACTCGGTAAAAAAGAAATTAAAACAGCGATGGAATTGGCCAATCTATGTACAGAAATTGAGCAGAAACATCATTTAAATATTACTCTTGATGAACTTGGAATTACTCAGTTTTTGTTTGATTATTTTATTCTCGAAAATATTGAAGCTTGGCAAAATGCAGAAGTAGTAGATGAATTTAAAAAAGAAATTAATGAAGAAT
>JAFGID010000202.1 GCA_016929735.1 Ignavibacteriales bacterium
CGACCAGGGATGGAAGGTGAGCTCAGGAATTTATATTTATAAAATGAAAAGCAAAGATTTTTTAGAAAGTCGAAAGTTACTTTTGATTAAGTAAAAGTATATTTTCAGTAGTTAACAAGAGCAAAATTAAGGAGGGCCAAAAAATGTCTATAACTATTTTAGCAATTGGTGGAAGTCTGGCATCAATTATTGCCCTGATCATAGCTATTCTTTCAACCCCTTGGTCTTTGAAAAATAAGATAGCTATTCTCATTTTAATTACGATTGGCATTATTTCAACTAATTATTTTATTCTAAAATCATCTGTTGAACGAGTTCCTCCTAACATCACAATCGTCGATGATATTAGAGATGAGCACCATAATCCGATAGAAAAAGATTCTTCTCCTTTCAAAGTATATGTAAAAGGCACAGTTTCAAATGCGAAGGATTTATTTGTATATTTAGTAGTATGTGATTTTAATTACGAGTGGATACAACCCGTAGAATGTTTGGGCGCAAACATTGATAAAGAATTTTCAGGGTATTGTTATCTTGGAATCATAGACGATCCAAACTCAATTAATAGATGGTATAAGATATTTGCTATTGTTACGAATAAAAAATATAAAGAGTACGAGCATCCTAATAGGAAAAGTATCATAGCAGAATCTAACAAAGTAGATTTGTACAGGACTCACTAAGCATTAGTCAAAATTATTGAGTTGTATCTTAATAATTTATTCATTGATTTATAATAACAATTTAATATTCTGGGAAAAAAGCTAATTAAGGTACAAAAAATGATATTATAAGAGTTGGACATTCAAAAATCTTGAATGATGTTAATTTTAATATCTACCAACCTATATTAAAAAATGATGGAGGCTAAGGTATGGAATGGAAAAAAATAATTCCATTGGTAATCGTTGGTATTATTCTGGGAATTGCTATCTCTTATTTTTCATTCAATCAACGAACTACGAAATTGGAATCAGAGATTGATTTCCTAAAAAAAGACATTAAACAATTAGAAAAAAGAATAGAAGGATCAATTGTAGAAGAGAGTGATGAAGCCTCTCCAACAAAAGTTAAAATTGCATTTTATGGAGACCAAAATCATAATGAAATTGAAGATAAATCAGCCCCGTTTATAATTTATATAGAAGGAACTGTATCAAATGCAAAAGATAAATTTCTTTATTTAATAGTAGACGATAGCAATGCTCTTTGGATACAGCCTGGTTTAGGAGCTAATATAAATGGCGAATTTTCAGGGAATTACTATCTTGGCATAAAGGACGATCCAAATTCTTTAAATAAATGGTACAAGATATTTGCTGTAATTACTAATAAAGAATACAAGGCTTATGAACATCTCGATATGAAAACTGTTATAGCAGAATCTAAAAAAATTAAATTATATAGAACGAAGATATAATTAAAATTCAACTTAAAGGGAGGATAATTATGAATAGGTATAGAAAAAAAATAATGAACAGGATCACCTGCATTCTTGCTTTTTTAATGATTTGCACAAATAATTCAAAAATTGTAGCCCAAATATTTTACACTTCAAGTAATGATGTTATATTGTTCGAAGATAATTTTGATTCGCCTAAAGAGTGGACTATGACCGAGGAAATTATCGACAGCCTTGTTTACAAATCGGGCATTGGTGAAATTGCTCTAACAAAAATGCCAGAAGATTCAATTTTAAGAAATTGCTTTAGTGTTTGGGCAAATAAAGAAGATAGCATTTACAGCAATCATGTAATTGCAGGCAATAAATTTTTGAACGATCCAATAAATTGTCATTATGTTTATAGTCTTTATGCTTACATTCCAGCTTATTCTGATACGGGTCAGACAGGCCCTGAATTCAGCGTGCAAAATACCAAAAAGGTGTTAGATACATTTTTCACTTATACAGCGGGAATACAATATATTCCAAATCCCCATGTATGGACAGAAGATAGCATGGAGAAATGGCGATTTTGGCAAAAGGGAAACCAAAAGGGAGACTGGGTTCCATTTCTTAATTATTCGCTAAAAAAAGGACGATGGTATTATTTTGAACTGGAATTTAAATATTCTGATTCTGACTCAGAAAATAAGTATATTAGTTTCAAAATTAAGGATACATTGGCAAAAATGGACACTGTATTTGTTGATTTAAGCCATTTTAAAATCACAAGTGATATAAAACCAGAGTTCGAGGATGAAGGTGTCTCACTTACCTTAGAGGCAGAAAATCTTTTTACTCATGCTACACGTTCCAAACAATATAAAGTATTTTACGATGATGTACGATTTATCAAAAGGAAAGATACTACTGAATGTACTGTGCAAATGCCAACTATTAATCTCAACAAATTTTGTTTGAATCAAAACTATCCTAACCCATTCAATGCCCTGACCACGATTCGCTATCAAATGAAAAAAGCGGGACAGGTTAAAATTGAAATTTATGATATTTTAGGACAGAAAGTGAAAACGCTGGTGGATCAGCAAAAAGGGGCTGGCTATTATTCAATTTTATGGGATGGA
>JAFGID010000203.1 GCA_016929735.1 Ignavibacteriales bacterium
TCAAATTTTCAACATTGTGCCCAGATAAATTTGCCGTTGCACTGATCTGAAAAATTCTACATTCTCTCTGTCAACAGATTTTCTTGTCTTTTTGGGATTTGATATTTTGAATTTATCCGCCAGTTGTCGGACAGGTTCCCAGGGGAATGAAGCTCGATATTTTTCCTTGTTCCGAGACTGAGTTTTTCTGTTAAGGGAGTAAGATTAAGGAGGTTGGATAATATAAATGAACCGTTCTAATTTTATTATCTATAGTTTTACTAGACAATAGGGATTGATATGTCAAAATTATTTTATCCAACCTCCTAAATAACTTTACCATTTGTATTTTGACGACAATAATAAATAAAGACTTATAAAACTATACTGTGTAATTTATTTTAACCCACATTCAAAAAATGGTGGCGTTTCAGATTGGATTAAGATGAGATAGTCAATGAGCGATTGTTCAGATAAGACAGTCCAATATGATGAAACAAAGGACTCTGGCTGTGGCTCTGTCATGAAATGTTTAATACTTTTCAACCCATCTTTTTCAATAGTATAACAAAACCCATTTGTTCAAAGTTGTGATCATTGGTAAAGGCATCTGTTATGCCCAGTTGTTGCATGATGACAAAAGAGGTGCAATCAGTAAAAGAGAATGTTTTGTCAGCGTAACGTTTAAAGATTTGCCAGGCTTTTTCTTCAATACTTTCAGTGACATGAATTACTTCCACAGATGGCGTATGACGTATCATCTCACCAAAGTCAACTGCCGCCACATGTCCCACTCTGGTAAGAAGTAGCGTGTAAGTTTCGTCGAGGACAAAATTGCTGGTGATGAATTTCTTGTGTTGAGAAATTAATTGGTTCTTCTTTGCTAAAGCTCGTTGATGAAATTGATCTTTTTTATTGCTGAGAGCTGTCCAACCCTGGGTATCAGCGAAAGTAAATTTCATTCGGCTTATTCTCCATATAGATATTTATCGGCATTTATTGATAAATCGGCAGGAGCATCGGATTCAAATCCCTCAAAATCATACAACGGATCCTGGGTAGGGTCATAACTTTCGTCAGTTTCTGGGAATTGCAGAATCCATTCAAAGATCAGCCTTTCAATAGCTTTCCCTACACGACTGGATTCTTTTTCTAATCGCCGATAATATAAATCAGGTAATTCTAA
Source organism: Ignavibacteriales bacterium (assembly GCA_016929735.1). Taxonomy (GTDB): domain Bacteria; phylum Bacteroidota; class Ignavibacteria; order Ignavibacteriales; family Melioribacteraceae; genus JAFGPR01. The sequence goes on from JAFGID010000203.1 coordinate 1,166, forward strand.
AGTAAGCTGAGCCATTTTTTATTCCTCATGTTATAACCGCTGAATCTAATAAAAAAGGTTGCGTGGAATTCAATTGTATTTGCAAAATAAATATACCATATTTTCAAGCAAATGTCAATAACAAATTTGTTGAATACAAACAAATATATTTACTGGTTTCCTAGTCTAAAATATCCTACATTTTTTCAATTTACAGATTTTATTAATCTTATATGTTTGAGATTTTAAGCATTGAAATTTATTTGGAATTTAGATTTTGGAGCTTAGAATTTACGGTTGACAGGTTGCCAGGGGAATGAAGCCCGAGATTATTCCTAGTTAAGAATTAAGTTTAATAGAACCTGCTCATTTCTTCTAAAGCAGCCGCAGCGTTTAAAACACGAAATGGCAAATCGGGAATTTCTTTCAGGAAGTGACGATTCTCCGAAATCAAAGCATGTACACCCTGTTCCTCAATATGTGCGGCAACGACAGCATCGCCTAATTTACAGCCTAGGCGTTGAAACCTTTCGATTAATTTAAAAGGTATTATTTTCCAGTCTATTCTGATGAGATCGGAATATTGATTGAACAGTCCAAAAAGCTCAGATACTTCATCTGGTCTGAGATTATTTTTGAGTTCACGAATGATTTGACGAGGTACATAGACATAAAGCTCGCCAATTCTCTCAAGCAATTCAACACAAGCGGGGAAAGTTGGGTCTTCACGAATGCCGAAAATATAGATATTGGTATCGAATGATATCCATTTATCGAAGATAGTCATCGGCAGCGACTTCCTCCCTGGTTCGAGCCAATTCAGCAAAAATCTCATCTATCGACTGCTTCATCTTGCCTTCTGCGGTCAGCCGTTTCTGAATTTTTTTTGATAGTGCTTTTAAACCACGGCGATAATTCAAGTCAACCAGCTTTTGAAGTAGATTCTCCTGTCGGCTTGTTTCCCAACTGGCGATTTCTTGAGCGACTTCATCAACACGGGAGTCAACAGTTTCCATAGCTCACCTCTTTGTTTAATAATTTTTTCAGATTTAATTTACAACATTTCACACCAATTGTCAATAAAAAATTTTAATCCCTGTTTTTTTCGATGAGGCATTCTATATTTATGATTTGAAAATTAGAATTTATTTGATTTTTGGATTTTCGGATTTGGAATTTATCCTATGCACCCCAGGCTTAATCGAGACGATTCTGGTAACGTGAAGGGACTCACGCTTGTTAAGGACGGGACATTAAACCTGTTAAGTAATACAAAATAGCTTCTCCACGTTCCTTAACTAATTGAAATTATGAAGTTCAGGAGGTGGGATAATACAAGCTACCCAACTAAATCTCATAAGTCTTTATTTATCAAGATTATTTTTTGGTAAAATGTCCATGTTAATCTATCCCACCTCCTAAATATCTAATAAAAAATTATGAGCTAATACTTAACAGGTTTAAATAAATTTACTATTTCTAAATTTGCAATAATTGCAAGTAAAGACAATCTGACAAACAATTGGGTAATCCTCCTCGGCGGATCTTTATTATATAGTAGAGATCCGACAAGGGCGGATCTATTTTAGCTCTGGTTCTTAATCGAAACGATTCTGGTAACGTGAAGGGACTCACGCTTGTTAAGGAAGTGAGATTAAACCTGTTAAGTAATGCAAGAGCTTTCTTTCTTTAATACTTGAATTCATAACAGTGTTTACTCATTATACGATAATATTTAATTCACTTTGAATTTCTAATAAAATAAGTTTCCAATTGTGAATTTATTTCTTTAATCTTTTTTATTGAAAGCCTAATATTTTTCTTTAAATCATTACCCGTTACTATTATTAAATTTTTATTAGTATAAGATAATACTATATTAATATTATCTACAATATTATTAATATCCTTATCAATAGATTCTGAAGCCTCCTTCATTATTAAATAAACTTTTGCTTTATTCTCAACACCACTTATATCGTTTATAAGTTTGTATAAAATTGTGTGATAATTTAAATGAGTACAAAAATTTATTGCACCAGAATATAAGTTTAGCGCTATAATCTTATCAGATGAATTAATAAAATTAGATTTAGTTTTACTAATATCAGCTAAATCAGTGCTGGAAGAAGCTATTGCTTCAAACCTTTCAAATAAAAACTCAATATCCGTGTCCAACACCTGAGCATTAAGAACGCCATGAATTATAATCATAAATAAAATTATATATGCCTTGATTCTTTTTTTAAATAATAAGTATTCCATTTTATTCCTCATAAATTAATTACAATTAAATAGTTAAAAAACGTTTATGAATAAGAATATTAACTGCCTAAACTTTCGCTAAAGTTGCCCGAGGATTTCGGAGCACAGTAGTTCGGAGTTAAAATTACAACTGATTCGGTACTCTGAAAACTATATTTCAAACAGAGCACTTTGTATCAACCAACCTAAGCCACATGTTAAAGTTTTATTCTACAATATAAAAAATCATTGAGCCTTTTTATTAGCTTCTTCAAATTCATTTTCTATTTTTTTTTCTAACAATTCATTTCTTTTTATTTCAATACCTAAATTGCGTAAAAAGCTATCCCATTCCATGTGTAAATATTCTGGACTACTTATTTTTCTTTTAAGTAAAGATAAAAAAGTCTGGCTGGAGTTACATAAACTGATTACTTGTTCAAATTCTCGAATTGTCAAAACTTGCCATTTATTCACAAATTTAATATTGTTATTTTCTAATTCATCATCAATGATTTTTCTTATGAAAAAAGAATTTAAAAGATATGTATCATCAAAAGTTACAATAACAGGAAAAAACATTTTGATATTTTTGAATCTCTCTAATCCATCTGTTTTGTTCTCGATATGTTTTATAATATTATGACATTGTTTTAAACCATAAATAATACTATTATTAAGTTTCTCTTTTAAAACATCAGGGTCAACTACAAATCTTGCATCTTGAGGTAAAATATTTTTTTTAACTTCAATCAAAATAAGATTATTTTCATATAATAACGACCAATCAGTAAAATCCCGTTGCTCTTTTTTCGTACCGAATTTAAATTCAGGAAGTATTTCAGAGCCATCTTTAATATATTCCAATTGTTTTCCTACATAAGCTTGAAATATCTTTCCAAATGACGAGCTAAAAGGATTAGTTCTGAAATCAGTACCAATCTGGAAATATTTTAATAGATCAAAATAAATTGGAAGATACATTCGTCGAATAAAATGGTGTGGAGAAATTATTAAAAATTCATTGTTTCGAAAAATTATGGGATGGCTATCAAAGGGAGAATATCCATAAAATTGATTTGAATTTCCTTGAAATGATAATGCTGGATTTTTAGCTCTTTCTTTAAATGTATAATAATTCAATGAAATTTTATTTAAATAATGAGTGACTTCATCATATTTAATAAAAAGAGGCGCTTCGTCTAATCCCATGAAATTTTGGTTTGATAGCCATGCGCCATTATATTTCATCATTAGATTCAGTGTAAGTACCCAAAATCTATGTAAAGAAATCCCATAAATTTCATGAAATGCTTTTGATAAATCAATATCATAATTTGTATGTTCAGGGATGTCTCTAAATAAAAATAAACTCCGACTTAAAATGTTATTTGGATCTTCTTGAAAAGGAAACTGTTGATTCTTTAATTGGAATAAATATGCATCTATAGCAAACTTCGGATTTTTAAGTAAATGTGATGGAATCCAATCTTTTATTTCATTAACCAAATACACCATTTCATCTACTTCTGGAAGAGCTTTTTTTATAGACTTATTTGACTCTCCAACATAATCATTACTATTTAATATTGCATATTTGGCAAGTGCAGGAAGATAGATATAATACAATAGTCCCTTTTGATATTTTTTTTCTGATGTAGGATTGAGTAAATTAAAAGAATTATTTCCAGGCCAATTGAAACTTGCAAGTAAATAGAGAAATTCATTAAGGGGAAATTTACGTACATTAGTACGTAATCTTTCTAAGAGACGTCTAACTTCTTTGTCTCGTTCTCTACTAATATTCCTTATTTTTTCATCGATATCGTGCATTTCGTCTATTCAAAAATTGAATAAAGATACTTTAATATTGCCTCTAATGATTAACTGCCAGATTTGCTAAAAATTTTTTCCACTATTGGAAATCATATTTTCCTAGCATTAGAAAATGTTATTGGTTTAGTTTTCGATATTTTTAATAGCACAGCAATCCATTTCTCTGGCTTGTCATCATTACCCATGGAATAATTCATTGCCAATTCATCGGGATTCAGATCGGATGCTTCTAAAAGTTGCTGATCGTTGAATATTAATTTAAAATATTCCAGGTGAATAGTCAATGAAAACTTGAATTTTATCAAAAAGATAATTTTATTGTGAGTGTTAAATTTGCTCTATCTAGCCAGACCGAAATCAGCTTATGGCATATTTTCCGAATAGAATTAACAAATTTTAATTATCAGGAAATTGGAGATAGAATTATGAATCAGAGTTATATAGACCGTATAAATAAATACTTAACCCAACATTTAACCAACCACATTCGCTCGGTCGTTACTGAACGTTTGACCAAAAATTGAGTTAAATATAGTACTCAATTGCTTTGAATAAGATTTTATCAGATGAGGAACAATGGAAAATTTGCAGGCGAAGTACCAGGCGTTATTAAAAAGAATTGCCGCTGCTCGGAGCAAGGAAAAGGTCGTTGCTTTGTTGAGTGGCGTGCTTCATTTTTTGGCGATCAGCTCGGTTGCGATATTGTTCTTTATTTTTTTAGAGCATATTTTTAGTTTTAATAATAGCGGTCGAAAAATTGTTGATTTGATTTTGGCGGTGATTATTGTTGGCGCTGCTATTTTTTGGATTGGAATCCCAGCGTTCTCAATTTTATTCAGAAGAAATTATCCTTCGGATGCGACGATTGCGCAAAAAATTGGCGATCATTTTTCGGCTATCGGCGATAAGCTGGTCAATACCATTCAGGTGTTTCCGATTCAATTTAATAACGTGCATGGCTATTCCCAGGATTTGATGGATCAAACGTTGCTGGAAATTGATGAGCGGGTAAAAGACATCAATTTTTCCGAGTCGGTTTCGACCAGGTCGTTGAAAAAATCGGGCAGGCTGTTGGGAGTGGCTGGAGTTGCTTTTTTGTTGCTGTTCGCTTTGTTCTCTCAAAATTTTTACCAGGCTGGTTATCGCCTGTTGCATCCCAATATGGTGTTCACCAAAGCGCCTGATTTTCAAATTTCGGTTTCGCCTGGCAATATTCAGAAATTGAAAAATGAATCGATTGAGATCACAGCAAAGGTTTCGGGTAGGATTCCTGAAAAAATCAATCTCAACCTGAAAGAGGCCAGTAGCGATGCCGAATTCTCCCATACGGTTTTTCCCGATAA
>JAFGID010000204.1 GCA_016929735.1 Ignavibacteriales bacterium
CTTAAAAAAGAAATAATTATTGTTGATGACGGTTCATCTGACAATACTCCAAAAATTATTAAAAAAATAGATAAAAAATATAAAAATATAAAAGTAATTTTGAAAAAGAAAAACGAGGGTAAATGTTCCGCGTTAAAAACAGGTTTTCAGAAATCAACAGGAGATGTAGTCATAGTCCAAGACGCAGATCTTGAGTATGATCCAAATGACTATTCAAAACTTCTTAATCCTTTTCTCGAACATGACGCCGACGTTGTTTACGGATCCAGACTCGTAACCGGCGCACCACATCGAGTAATGTATTTTTGGCATTCTGTTGTAAACAAGTTTCTTACAACTCTATCCAATATGCTTACCAATCTCAATCTGACCGATATGGAAACCGGATACAAACTTTTCCGGGGTGATATTATTCGTAAAATTGCGCCAAAATTAAAAAGCACACGTTTCGGTTTCGAGCCAGAAATAACTGCCAAAATTGCAAAGATAAAAAATATTAAAATCTATGAACTTGGAATATCTTATTCAGGAAGAACTTATGAAGAAGGAAAGCACATTGACTGGAAAGACGGAGTCAAAGCACTTTGGGAAATAATTTACTATAATTTATTAGATGAAGATAATTAATTATGCCAATTCTCCAGGAAGAGCTTCTCGAACCACTCGCAAGATACCTGCGATTTAGAGAAATAATTAAATATATCGATAGAAAAAAAAATTTAGATATTATCGACGTAGGAGCCGGTCCAAATACTCCATTTGAGTCATTTCTAAATAGAAATGGATATAAAATTAAATCATACATAGCAATTGATCCTTTAATAAAAATGAACAAAAAAGAAATAAAATACATCAATCATCCAGTTGTTAAAAAATTATTGGTTAAATCAAATTCAAAAGATTATGCAATAGCTGCGGCCTTTATAGAACATATCAACAATCCCAAAGAAATATTGCATGAAATGATTAGAGTAATAAAACCTGGAGGAAAAGTAATAATCACAACTCCAACACCTCGCGCAAAAAACATTCTAGAATTTCTTTCTCATAAACTAAAATTAATCTCAAGACGCGAAATCCAAGAACATAAAAATTACTTTAATAAAAAATCACTTATAAAACTGCTTCCTGAGAATAAAGCTAAACAAAATACCTATCATAAATACTTTGAACTTGGGTTAAATAATCTTTTAGTCATTGAAAAAAGACTATGAAAAAGTATCTTTTATATCTTTTAATCTTTTTGGTAATATTTTTATTTGCATTCCAGTCACTAATTTTTAACTTAAACACCAACCTTATCGATTGGTACGACTATCCTTACTATGTTTGGGTTGTAAATCAAAATGTTGAGAAAATAACCTCGTTAAATTTTACCAACTATTTCGACACGAATGCTTTTTATCCTAATAAAAAGACATTGCTTTTTTCAGATATTTTACTACCTCAAGGTGTCATTGCATCACTTTTTTCAATATTTACTAGTAATCCTATAGCCTACTTCAATTTGACATTTATAGTGACCTTTTTGTTAAATTTTACAGCCAGCTACCTTTTTTGGAGAGAAATATTTAAAAAAGAAAAAATCGCATTCCTCGGATCACTTCTAACTGTATTTTCTCCCTATTTCCACAACGAGCTTGGTCACTTTCAAATGCAAAGTTTTTGGCCGTTCTTTTTTTCTTTATATTTTTTATTTAGGAAAAATGGTTACGAATTAAAATATTTAATTTTCTCAGGAGTGTTTCTCTCAGTACAATTCCTGGCAAGCGTGTATTTATGTGTTTTTCTTATCATAGTAATATCAATTTACTTTTTTATTAAAACTTTTGCAAAAAAGGGGTTATTCAATAACATAAAAAATTTTATTCTCATAATTGGAGTATTTCTCCTCTTGGATGGTTTTTTTATAAAAAGCTATATTGATACCACAAAGATTTACTCAATACATAGAGAATACTGGGAATATGTGCAATATTCAGCGCATATTTCAGACTATATCTTTTCAAACAGTATTAATTCAATCATTCATAATTCCAATATTATTAATCACTGGAATCGTTTCAATAAACACAGTTTAGGTGAGCAGGCATCTTTTCCAGGATTTGTACTACTATTTCCGTCGTTTATAACAATCTTCAGTTTTACAATAAAAAATAAAGGGTTTGAAATAAGAATGGTTTTTAAAAATAAAGACTTATTCTTCTTCTCTCTTATTATAATTGGTTTTATATTTTCAATAGGACCTCGCTTAAACGTAAATGGACAATACTTAGAAATCCCACTACTTTACCATTTTTTTACAAAAATACCTTTCTTAAAAACTATAAGGGCACTTGCTAGATGGTCATTTATTTTTTATTTTGGATTAACTTATTACTCACTCAAGTTCATGAAAAATCATAATAAAAATATAATCTTCCAATTATTATTAATCCTTATACTGCTTGAGATGATTCCAATTAATATAAGAACATATAGCCAGATTTACATTGACGACAGTGACAAAAAACTTGCTGAATTATGCATAAAAAAACAAAAAGTTGTACTCGAGATTCCGGTAACCTATTTCAATGTAGAAGGAGGCAACATAGAAGGTTTAAATTATGTATCAAAAAATCAACTCGCGAGTACATTTCATGGTTGCTTATTGGTAAATGGTTACAGTGGGTTTAATTTACATAGTATATTGGCTCTTGATGAAAGCATAAAAGAGGCAGCAATGACTCAAGATTCAAAAAAAATGATAAACGCATTAAAACAGTCAAAAGCAGATATTATTAAATTAAACAAAGACAAAATACCAATACAAGTATCCGGCGAGTATGTGGATATTTTTAACAAATTAACACAAGAGAATCGACTAGCCAAAACTGATGATAAACTTTATATAATGCAATGAATAAATTCACAAAGATATATTTCTTATTCCTGCTTTTTTTACTAATCTTTTTTACATCTGGAGTTGTAGATTCTCAGGATGGACTCACGTATCTCGGTGTAGCTAGAAATATATATTATAAAGGTGAACCAACAGCACCAATATATGAATATGACACAAGAGAAAATATTCACCTTAGCACATATGTCGGTAAAAATGGAAAAACCTATGCAACGACAGGTTTGGGCTACTCTATAGCTTACCTGCCATCTGTATTTATCACAGACTTGGTTTATAAGTTTTATAATATTTCCCCACCTGTTCACTTTCCATTAGAGTCAGATTGGTTATTTTTATTATTGGCAAGTTTTACAAACGCCTTTTTCGGGGCACTTTTGGGAGTAACTACTTATAAATACCTTAAACTACTCAATCTGGACCATAAAAAATCACTGATATTAAGTCTTATTGGAATATTCTCAACAAATTTATGGATATACACAAAACACTCTTTCGCACACATGATGTTCGTTACTTTCTTACTTTTATCTTTTTATTTTCTAAAAAAATACTCACTAGAAAAAAAACGTAAATTATTGTTATTTTCAGGAATTTTTTATGGAATAGTAATTATTACTTACAATTTTAGTTTTACACTCACAATTATTCCCTACTTCTCTTATTACCTAATACTAAATAATTTTAAAATCGGAAATTTTCAATTAGCAAAACGTGCAAAAGATCTTATTCATATTTTTATTGGGATGCTACCCTCACTTATCATATTTTTCTGGTTTGAGAATTTACGTTCAAGACCTACCACTGAACAAACACTAACACTTATTAATTCATTTAAGAATCTCGTTTGGGGTATTCCGAAATCACTATTTTTTGAGGGGGTCTTTGGTCAGCTTTTCAGCCCTGGAAAAAGTATTTTTCTTTTTTCACCGATTACTCTGCTTCCAATTATTTTTTGGCACAAATACAAGAAATTAAATCCAGAATCAATAACCTTTATTTCACTATCTTTATTATATATAATAGCCCACGCCTTGCATTACAAATATGGAGGTCTTACTAGAGGTTACCGAACCTTTTGGTATGGCGAATCTAGCTGGGGACCTAGATATCTCCTTCCTATAGTACCCTTTGGAATAATTATATTTGGACATATTATCAATAATATAAAGAGGAAAGAACTAATGTGGGTTTTTATTCCAATAATATCAATAGGGTTCTATGTTAATCTTCTGGGAATCATCTTTCCTTATCAAATAAAAACTCACAACAACGAGAGTAAATTCTACGTTAATTCTAACGAGTTTACAGTATATGATTACGTCAATATTATCCCTCGATATTCACCCCTAATTAGTATGACAAAAAACTTAGTAAAACTCCCAAGTAATTTCATCCACACGATAAATAATGGCAATTATAATGTCAAATTTTACGATGGTATTGACTTTGCTTTCAACGTTGGACCTGAAAGATGGAGATCTATTGAAAAAGACGGTTATATCTCATTCGACAACAAA
>JAFGID010000205.1 GCA_016929735.1 Ignavibacteriales bacterium
GCCCAATCACCTACCATTAATGTTTCAACTGGCATACATTCAAGTTTATTTAATATTGCGCGAAATGGTTCGGGTTCAGGTTTTCTTTTATTTGTATCTTCAAATGTAACCACAGCATCGAAAATGTGATGTAAGTTTAAGTATGCTAATCTTAACCACGCTTCACGTGCTGGAGCATCTGATAAAATCCCTAATTTTAATCCCATTTTAGTAAGTTGGAATAATGTAGAATAAACATGTGGATATGGAATTAATTCAGCTTCTCTTGCTTTTCTGTAAGCAACGATACCAGCAGACATAATTTTCAGACTAACTTCGTTGAAATGCTTTTGCAGGAAAAAATCAAAAACTTTCTGATATTCAATTCCCTGCTCCTTATAGATTTGATTTATTTTTTCTATTGCATCTGAATGTTCAATATCGAGTCCTGCATCAATCATTGCTTTTACAGCAGCTTCAACTGCTCTTTCTTTCATTTTCATAAAATCAACAAGTGTATTATCCAAGTCAAATACTATTGCTTTTATCATTTATTCCCCTTTTAATTTTCTTGCTAAATAAATTGCTGAAATGTAAGAATATTCTTTAAATCCACTAATATAACCATTGCAAACTGAAGCAGTAATTAAATTTTGTCTAAAGTTTTCTCGATTACTTAAATTTGATAAATGAACTTCGATTTTAATAATTTTCAGTAATTCGAGAGCATCCCTTATTGCCACTGATGTATGAGCATAACCTCCGGGATTTAATATTAAGCATTCAAAATTTTTATCTGCTTTTTGAATCTGTTCAACGATTTCTCCTTCCAAATTACTCTGAAAAAATTGAAAGTCATCCTCAGGAAAATTATTCAAAATTTTCTTTTCAATGTCTTGTAGTGTAAGATTTCCGTATTGACTTTCTTCTCTTTTACCAAGCAAGTTAAGGTTTGGTCCATTTATTATTAAGAATTTCATTGTTTAACATCCATTTCATTTATTATTTCTCTTAATTTTGGAGTTAGATAAATGTCTTCTACTCCAAGTTCTTTCAGCGCTGTTGCAAGAACTACAACTTTTCTCTGCAAGTTAGTGAATTTATTAATCACAATTAATTTATCTTTTTTTACTAAACAATAACCGCCAACAAAGTCGCCTTTTTCAAACCTTACCTTTGCTCCCATCTCAGCAGCAATAAACTTCAAATCCTGTAATAAATGCTCAAATTCTTTTTCTTTAATTTTCATTTTTAATTTTTCTTAAAGGTTTGAAAAGATACATAAATAAAATACCAAAATATGAAAAAATTTCAATTAAAGAAAAACTACTTAATTCTGTAATTCTTTCTTTATATAAACACAGGATATTTGAATTATCAAAGGTTCCGCTCATTACACTTGTTATTATTTTCAAGTCAATCAATAACAAATATATTTCGAATGGTGCTGTAATTAAAACAATTGCTGTGATAATAAATAACCATCCTTCAATGCGTAAATTCAATTTACTGAAGATTAGAAATAGAATAAAGAATACTAAGAATGAAATAAAGGAAACAGCATTTAAGACTAGAATTCCATAAGAAGAATTAAAAACAGATGTTAAGTTTTCAAGAGTAAATTTATCGCGTAGTAATAATTCATTATCAAAGATATTATAAACTAAAATTTGACGTGCTATGTATCCGCCAAGCCAAACAACAAAAAAAACAGAAGTAAAAAACAAAAATATTTTTGCAACACGATTTAATTTTTCCATATTAACCTTATTTAATTTTTCAATAAATATATAAAGAAATAAAAATTATCAAAACAGATAAAAATGCTATTGAGAATATACTTATTATAATTGAATATATAATTTTTTTTGTCTGAACATACGATGATAAAAACATGAGGACAAATGTCCAAACGATAGAAATAATTTCAAGTATGAATAAAATATGAGAAGCTAACGGTCTTATTACAAAGGGTTCAGGGTTGCCTGTAAACCAATGCTTTCCGAACAAAGCAAATTCTATAGGTAATAAAATTATTAATACTAAAACTTGTGGAATAAAGGAATAAATATAAATAGATAAATTATCTTTATATCTTGTCTTGATTTTCAGTAATTTGTTTGAAAAAGTTACCAGTAGAGAAAAAAGAAAAATGAAAAGGAAAAAAATACCGGAAAAAATCAACATATTAATCCAAAGATAATTATTTAATACTTCAACCTTATACACACTATCTGAAAAAAATAGGACATTAGAAAAAAACTTTACACCAATAAAAATTAATATTGCAAAGATAAAATTTTTATGCTCTGATTGAATAATTTCTCTGAACGATTTGAATGGATTATCAATTAGAGTCTTAATCGTTTTCCATAAATCAATATTAACTACTCTTGTGCGTAAAAGTGCGTTACATTGAAAACAATTCAACCTATAAAGTGCATTTTCCGAATTACAATTTTTACATATTATTTTATTCATCTATTTCCAAGGAAAAAATCTTACATTAAGTTGAAATCCATTATTATACAGATCGGGTCCAACATCAAAATCGAATAAGTGTGCATCAACGTAAGCATCAACCAAAGTCAGAAAATATACCAAACCGATATAAACTGCAAATTCATCTCTCTGATCTCGATAAAAATCTCTTCTGCTTTTATATAATTTTTCTGCAATAATATTAATGTTTTTGTTATTAAGATAATATTCTTGATTATCCCAATATAATCTATGGCTTTTTATCCAAACTGAAGTATAATATGCTAAAAGTCCCCAAACTAGAGGAATTTTCCAATATGATTCATTATAGAACTGTCCCCATCCTGGTATTACCGCACTTCGAAGTACAGCTCCCCACGGAGATTTTTGCATTTCAAATATTTCGTTCTCCGGTTCTTCAGATACATTATCAAATCCATCTAAAGTATCGCTAAGCATAATTACTTTAGAAGTATCTTCAATCTGAGAAAACACCTGTGTTGAAATCAGATAAAATAAAATTATACTAAGAATTTTTTTCAATGATATTAAATAGTTCAAGTAATCTTTCAAGTTCTTCGTTTGAATAAAATTGTATTATTATTTCACCTGCACCTTCCTTTTTCTGGTTGCAGATAACTTTAGTACCAAATATTAATCTTAGTTTGTTTTGCAAATCATCTTTTGCCGGATTGCTAGTTTTTTGTTCACCTTTTTTTTCTTCTTTGATGTTATCTGTTACTGAAAAACGTCTAACCAATTTTTCAACATCTCGAACTGATAATTGCTGCTTTATTATTTTCTGAACAATTTGCAATTGAATATTTTTGTTAGGCAAATTAATCAATGCTCTCGCATGCCCCATCGCAATTTCATCGTTGATGATATTTTGTTGAATTGATTTTGGTAATTTTAATAATCGTAAAAAATTAGTAATTGTAGTTCTATCCTTGCTGACCCTTTCGGCAATATCTTCTTGAGATAAATTGCAGTCATCAATCAGTCGCTTATATCCTAGCGCAATTTCAATTGGATTTAAGTCTTCCCTTTGAACGTTCTCGATTATTGAAAGAGCAAGCATAGCTTCATTTGTATCAACTTTTCTTATGTATGCAGGAATTTTTGTATATCCTATTTCTTTACAAGCACGGAATCGTCTTTCACCTGATATCAGTTCATAATTATTTTTTCCGGCTCTTCTTACCGTTATGGGTTGAATTAATCCATTTTCTAGAATCGATTTTTTTAATTCGTCAAGAGCTTCTGAACGGAAATCAGTCCTAGGTTGGAATGGATTTGGAAGAATTTTTTCGACATCAAGTTGAATTAAGATATCGATTGATGTGCCATCATCCTCTTCTATTTTTTCATAAGGGATTTGTTCGATAGGTATATCAATTTTATTTTCATCATAGGGTTTGATTAATGCATCTAATCCCCTGCCTAATCCTTGCTTACTTTTTTTCATTTTCATTTTTTCAACTTGTTCCTGATTAATAATTCAGAAGCCAACGACATATAATTTTCAGCTCCCTTTGAAATTGCATCGTATAATATTACCGGTTTTGAATGACTCGGAGCTTCCGATAAGCGTACATTACGATGAATGATTGTATTAAATACTTTTTCGCCAAAATATTTTTTCACTTCCTCTACAACTTGATGAGAAAGTCGTACTCTTATATCATACATTGTCAATAAAACACCTTCAATAGACAAATTATTATTATAATGTTTTTTAACAATGTTGATTGTGTTTAATAATTGTCCCAAACCTTCCAAAGCAAAATATTCACACTGCACAGGAATAATGACTGAATCTGCAGCTGCAAGAGCGTTTAATGTAAGCAATCCAAGCGAAGGAGGACAGTCTATAATAGTAAATTGATATTCGTTTCTTATTTTTTCTATTCGATTTTTTAATATAAATTCTCGGGATTTCAAATTAACCATTTCAATTTCAGCACCAACTAAATCAATATTTGAAGGAAGAATATCAAGGTATGGCATGTAGGATTTAATTATGCAATTTTGAATTTGTTTTCTGTTTATCATCACATCGTAGATAGAATTTATCTTTTTATCACTACCAATTCCCGAAGTAGAATTTGCCTGAGGGTCAATGTCAATTAGCAATGTTTTATATTCAGCTGCAGCTATAGATGCAGATAAATTAATCGCGGTAGTAGTTTTACCTACTCCCCCCTTCTGATTTGCTATTGCTATAACTTTATGAAAATTGTTCATTTCCTTTACTTTAAAGATTTTATAATTCTATTTCTTCCCCAAATTGCATAATAATACATTTTTTTCCGATTGCTTCAACTTTAATTTTAAATTCTTCTGGGTCAGCTTCAATAACTGGAAATGTATTGTAGTGCATTGGAATAGCATTTTTAGGGTTAACTAATTCAACAGCTTTTACAGCATCTGTAATTCCCATAGTAAAATTATCACCGATGGGCAAAAGTATATAATCAATAGGATTCATCTCACCTATTAACTTCATATCGTAAAATAGCCCAGTATCACCAGTATGATATAAAGTTTTTCCATCAATTTTTAAAATCACTCCCGCAGGTTCTCCTCCATAAGTATTGTCAGGAGTCATTGAACCATGATGTGCAATTGTAAATTTCAAATATCCAAAATCAAAATTATGACTCCCCCCAATATGCATATTATGAGCACGAAATCCTTTTTCAGCACAATAATTTGCAAGTTCGTTTACACAAATAAATAGTGAATCGCATTTTTTTGCAATTGTGAACGAATCACCAATATGGTCACCGTGAGCGTGTGTTAGAACAATAAAATCGGCTTTCAAATCCTCTACTTTAACTGGAGCATTAGGATTGCCTGTAATAAATGGGTCAATTAAAATGGTCTGGTTATTACTTGTTGTAATCTGAAATCCCGAATGTGATAGATATCTAAGTTTCATCTTTCATCTCTTTATTTATGTTCAGTAATTTTTTTATGTCTTTACTATTTAAAAATTTTCTTAATTGTAATTTAATCTCTCTTCTATGAAGTTTCAAATCGCTTTCAATTTTCTCAAATAGCGATAAAGGTATGGTAATATTATCTTCATCCTGATAAATCTGCAATCTTATTTTTATTACATCCAAGTCACGTCCTTCGCCTACTAAATCCTGAAGATACTTTGCAAAGTTATATACTTTTTTTAATACATCCGGTTCAAATGATAGATAAAATAATTCAAGAGAATACCTTAATCTTCTTATACCGATTCGCAAAAAATGTAAATTTTCAACAGACTGTTTTTTAAAATATTTATTTATTAATTTGAATACATCTTTTACTTTATTAGCAATAATAGTATTTGCTGCTTCATCGAATTCATTAGTTTTTTTTAATCCCGGTATTTCCCACTTCTTTTTCATCAAAATTAATTTTCTTCTTTTGTATTATCTTTCTCATCTTCAGGATGAAATTCTTTATGCTTACTTAAGGAATTTATTAATTCAGTTCTCAAAATATCTTTTGTTAATTCTCTTTTTAATATCCCTTTTTCAGCAAGTGATATTATACCCGATTCTTCAGAAACTATTACTGTAACTACATCTGCTTCCTCACTAATTCCTAATCCTGCACGGTGACGCATTCCTAAATTAACACCATTAAAAGTTGTTTGAGAAGATAATGGTAGTGTGCATCGAGCTGCAAGGACTAAATTATCCTGAACAATAGCAGCGCCATCATGTAATGGCGATTTCGGATAAAAAATAGATTTTAACAATTCCTTACTTATAGTTGCTCTAAGTGTAATACCAGTTTCAGCAATAGCTTTAATACCTACAGATTTTACAACAACAATAAGAGCACCATGTTGAAGATTAGATAACTCATAAGCAGTCTGAGAAAGGATTGATATTAAATCTTCTTTGTTTGTTCGGAAAAAGAATTTAAATGCAGGTGTCCTACCTATCTGAACAAGAATTCTGCGAATTTCTGGTTGAAATAAAATAATAAATGCAATTACCCAAATATCAGTGATTAATTTCAGTATAAATCCAAGGGCTTTTAGATTAATCAATTGTGCAAGAAGAGAAAGCAAAACGACTACAATTAAGCCGATAAATATTTGAGCTGCTATAGAGCCACGTGAAAGAATATAAATTTTATAAATAATATAGGTTACGATAATTAAATCGAGCAAATCAAGAAATGTAAAAGATAGAAAACCTAAATTAAAAATTTCAAACATTTATAAGCTCATTTGGATTTGAAATAAATTTATATATTTTTTTTTGTTCTACTGCATTTTTAACATTATGTGTACGAATAATATTCGCACCATTTAACAAGCAAATCGTTTCTAATGAAGTTGTTGCATTTGTTCTTTCATCTAAATTTAATTTTAATGGTTTTCCAATCAAGGATTTATTAGATATACCAATAGCAATTGGTTTACCCAAACCTTTAAATTCATTCAATCTCTGGATTATTTCATAATTATCGCTCACGCGCTTTCCAAATCCGACACCAGGATCAATGATGATCTTCTCAAAACCAAGTGAATGAAGTTCTTCTATTTTAAAATAAAAATATTCATAAATCTCCGAAACTACATCATCATAGTGAGGATTTTCTTGCATATTTTTCGGAGTACCTTTCATATGCATCAAAATATAAGGGACATCATAATCTCTTATTAGGTCTTTCATATTTGAGGAATAATTATTTCCACTAATATCATTTATAATATCAGCACCAAATTTTAATGCTTCTGCAGCTACTTCTGGTTTAGTAGTATCTGTTGATATAAATATATCTTTTGAATATTCTCTTATTAGTTTTATAACGGGTATTACTCTTCGTATTTCTTCCTGTGAAGAAACCGAATTAGCACCGGGACGACTTGATTCACCACCAATATCAATGATATCAACACCGAGTTCAATCATTTCAACAGAACGTTGCATAGCTTCTTCAATATTTGAATATCTGCCACCATCAAAAAATGAATCAGGTGTAACATTTAAAATTCCCATCACTAATGGTTCAGAAAAATCAAGAATTTTATTATTTACTTCGTAATGTTTCTTAGGAATCTTTAGATAACTTTCTACAGTTGTTTTTAATATATCAAAACGATTATCAATTAGACTTAATCTATCCAAAGTAAACTTCATATTTTCTAAAGAAGCAACTAGTAAAAATTTGCCAGGACCATTATTTAATTGTCCCTTGAAAATTTTTATATCAGAATGTTCGACAATTAGTTCTATCAGTTCAGATTCTTGATCGTTAAAATGTAGTTCAACTGCAATTTCATTAAAAAAAATTTCATTATGAATTAAATATAATTTTTTATATGTTTTTAAAACATTATTTAATGAAATATTTACAAACTGAGTAAACATAAAATTTAATTTTTCCTTTGATATCTAATTTTACCATCCATAATCGTTAATTCAACTTCATACTTATCATTTAAGACAACAATATCAGCAATTTTTCCAGCCGCAAGAATCCCTCTTCCAATACCAATTACTTTTGCTCCATTGAGAGATGCCATTCTTACTGCATCAGTAATTTTTGCATTAGTCATCTCAACAACATTTTTAATTGCACGATTCAAAGTAAGCGTGCTCCCTGCTATTGTTCCATCTTCCATTACAGCTTTATTACCTTTAACAACAACCTTTTGATCAGAAAATTGTGATTGTTCTCCCTCGTGCATGCCACCAACTCGGATCGAATCGGTGATAAGTATAATATTTTTAGGTGTTTTAAACTTGAAAAGCAATTCCATAACTGCTGGATGAACGTGATAAGAATCGGCAATTAGTTCAATTTTTAGTTCATCTCTTAGTAACGAACTTACTACAACACTTGGCCTTCTGTGATGCATTGGTGGCGCAGCATTAAAAATATGTGTAACGTGTGCTAATCCCCTATCGATAGCTAAGTCAATTTGTTCATAGATTGCTTCTGAATGTCCTATCGAAGTTAAGACACCATGAAAAGCAGCATCACGAATTACATCTAATGCTCCGGGTAGTTCGGGAGCAATTGTCATTAATTTTAAGTAACCCTCAGAAGCTTCATACATTTCTCTGAAAGATTCAATAGAAGGCGTCCATAAGTATCCCTCGTTCATTGCTCCCTTAAATTTAGGATTTAAATAAGGACCTTCCATATGAATACCTCTGATATTCGTATCAGGATTATTTTTTATGTAATTAGCTACCCTTCTTAAATCAACGAGTAATCTATCCTTTGGTTTTGCATGCAAACTTGCTAAAATTGAAGTAGAGCCATGTTCAATAAAATATTTGGAAATTTTCTCTATACTTTCGTCAGATTCATCTGAAAAACCATAACCACCAGCTCCGCCGTGGACTAATAAATCGACAAATCCTGGCATTACCATACAACCGCTTACATCAATTAATTCAGTTTCTTCTTCAAGTCTTAAGTTCTTTGCTGTAGTAACATCATATATTTTATCACCAGTGATAGTGATAGCACCTTTTTTAATTTCTCTGAAAGGTGTGATAATTTTACCACCGATTAATGTTAAATTCACTTTTTCCTCATCAAAATTATTAAATTAACAAAAAATTCAAATTATGTGTTATTAAAATATGAAAAAAATCGTAGATTTGAAAAATTTTAAGTTCAACAATGATGTTAATTGACAATATTTTTTAATTCAGCTGTAGAAGCTGAGATATTGTCAGAATGAAAAATAGAAGAACCCGCTACAAAAACATTGCAACCTGCTTCAGAGATGGATTTGATGTTGTTTTTAGAAATACCACCATCTACCTGAATGTAAAAATCCAATCCCTTTTTCTCTCTTATTTCCGATAGATTTGCTATTTTCTGAATTGAAGAAGAAATAAATTCTTGACCACCAAAACCGGGATTTACACTCATTATTAATATCATATCAACATATTCAAGAATATTTTCTAACGAACATAAAGGTGTTGAAGGGTTGATTGAAACACCTGCAAAAACATTTTTTGATTTGATATATTGTATTAAACGATGTAAATGTACAACTGCTTCCTGATGGACTGTTATAAAATCAGCTCCTGCAGAAATAAAATCATCAACCAAATTTTCTGGTTTTTCTATCATTAGATGAACATCTAAAGGTAAATTCGAATTTTTTTTGAGTGATTTTATAACCATCGACCCAAATGTAAGATTAGGAACGAATTGCCCATCCATAATGTCACAATGGATCCAATCTGCTCCACCGATTTCAATATATCTGATTTGCTGTTGTAAATTAAAAAAATCAGCAGATAAAATTGAGGGTGCTATTATTTTTTTATTTTTTTTCATTATTAATTACTATTTGGAAACAGTAATATCAACGCTACCACCTGTACTTAATAGATTTCCTTCTGACGGATATTGATTGATTACTGTGTTAGGTAAAAGATTATCAGAATCTTGGTAAAAAATCTTTCCTAATCGAAGCGAAATGATATTTAAGTTTTTTTCCGCTTCTTTAATAGGCATTCCAATTAGACTAGGAACACGAACCATTCCTGCTTGAGGACCAACGCTGACAGTTAGGTTTACTTCACTTCCTTTTTTTACCATCCTTCCTTCAGTTGGCACATGAGAAACTATTATATCCGAAGGGATTTCCGATTCAATCTTATCTATTTTGCCAACTTTTAATCCCATCTTTTCAATTGTAACTGTTGCATCCCTTAAAGTTTTATTCTGCAGGTTTGGCATTTTCACCAAAGCTTCACCACTACTTATATATAGATATATTCTTCTCCCTTCTTTTACTATAGATCCCGGAC
This sequence comes from Ignavibacteriales bacterium, assembly GCA_016929735.1. GTDB lineage: Bacteria > Bacteroidota > Ignavibacteria > Ignavibacteriales > Melioribacteraceae > JAFGPR01. The sequence continues at coordinate 10,266 of JAFGID010000205.1, forward strand.
TCGGTTTCTGTAAGATTATACAATCTTTTAAAACTTTATTATCATTTATATATCCAGCTAAAACTACAGTTAAATTTGTTTCTTCTAAAATTGATATGGCTGCATCCTTGTCCTTTCCCAGTACATTTGGTACCTGAACTTCAGCTACATTAACATACCAAGGTAGAATAAATTTATCAACAAGGATAATAATAATAAAAGCAATGCAGAAAATTAAGGCTGATTTAAAGAGGATTTTTTTTACGAGTGAATTTTTCTTTTTTTTCATAATGCAAATATATTAAACATAATATTTTTTAACAAGAAATATTTTATTTTATTACATTTTTTAGTTATATTTAAAAATAATTATTAAAAAAAAACAAAATTTAAAGGAGTTGTAATGTTTAAAAACCATCCTCGTGGTCTAACAATACTTTTCTTTACAGAAATGTGGGAAAGATTTGGTTTCTACCTAATGTTGGGAATTTTTACTCTTTATATGATTGATCCCACTTCGAATGGTGGAATGGGTTTCAGCTTTGCACAATCAGCTGATATATACGGAACGTATATAGCTTTAGTTTACCTGACACCATTTCTTGGAGGTCTGTTAGCAGATAGAGTTCTTGGATATCGTAAAGCAATTACAATAGGTGGATTGCTTATGGCAGCTGGCTATATTGGATTATCATTTCACGGCGAAATGATTTTTTACATTTCTTTATTATTAGTAATTCTTGGAAATGGCTTTTTCAAACCTAATATTTCTACTCTTGTCGGAAAATTATATGACAATAATCCAAACTATAAACCTTATAAAGATTCCGGTTTTAATATTTTTTATATGGGTATAAATATTGGTGCCTTTGTTTGTAATTTTATTGCGGCATTTCTACGAAATCAATATGGTTGGGGTTATGCTTTTGCTGCTGCTGGTATTGGTATGTTGCTCGGGTTAATCTGGTTCTGGAGTGGACAAAAACACGTTAAAGAAGCAGATGTAATGAGTCCTAAAAGAAAAGAAGATATGCATATTGGTAAATTATCTGCTGTAATATTTTTACCAGCTGGGATAGCGGGTTTAATAGGATGGTTTTTGCCTGAAATGTTATTCGGTGGTCCTTTACTTGGCAATAATTCAACTGACGCATTTTTATTTGCAGCAATTCCAATCGTGTTTTTCTATGGCTCTGTCTGGTTTAAAAGTAGCAAAGAAGAGAAGCAACCAATCGGTGCTTTATTAGCAGTATTTGGAGTAGTAATTATATTCTGGGCAATATTCCATCAGAATGGTTCTGCTTTGACTCTTTGGGCTGAGAGGTATACTGATAGAGAGGTTAGCGGTGTTGTTGGAGATGTGTCATCAACTCTATATCTACACCAGGAAGTATATACTTCTCACGTACTCGTTCCGCAGGAAAAGTCTTTTCAATCAAAACCAATAAAATTAAACGAAGTTGAAGAAAACGGATTTTCTGCTGTTGTTGATTCAAATACTATTAGTCAGCAGGATATTAAGTACATTCCAATTGTTGAAAGAGATACTTCCATTAAAACTTCAAGTAATGGTTCCTTAGGAGAAATAAATACATCTGAAGTATTAATTGGAAGCACAAACGATTCATATAAAATTAATTTTTTTGACGAGAAAGAAAATTTATTAGGTAACATATATATTTATGACGAAAATTTCGACGGGGACATTAGCTGGAAAAATGAATTGAATGATGAATTACAAAATATGGTTGCAATTTATGAATCAGTTAACCCATATTTTATTGTAATTAAATTTCAGGGTGAAAATTTTGATGAACGACTTTTCATATCAATTAATAAAATGAATGGTACAGACAATGGTAGAATAAGATATGATTTACCTGCCTTATATTATTCAAATATTTCACCAGACAAATGGCCCCCTGAAGATAAGAGTTTGAAATTATTATCAACTGAAATCTTTCAGTCTATAAACCCATTCTGGGTTGTTGTATTGACACCTTTAATTGTTGCTTTCTGGGGAATGTTAAGAAGGAAGAAAAAAGAACCTTCAACACCAACAAAAATATTTTTTGGTATGTTGATTACTGCAGCATCTACAATCGTAATGATGTTAGCAGTTACAGCATCAGAAAATGGATTGATTAAAAGTCCAGCTTTTTGGTTAGTTGGAACTTATGCAATAATTACAATTGGAGAATTATGTCTCAGTCCAATGGGACTTTCACTCGTATCGAAATTAAGTCCAAAGCGTGTCGCCGGTTTAATGATGGGGGGATGGTTTCTTTCTACTTCAATCGGGAATAAATTATCGGGTGTAATATCTGGTTTATGGGAACAAATTGATAACAAAGTATTCTTCTTTGTTATCAATCTTGCCGGAGCATTATTGGGAGCAATTTTAATTTTAATATTGCTAAAATGGCTTAATAGGGTAATTAAAGAATATTCAGAAAGTAAATAATCAATTTATCTTATATAGATTGTATAATTTTGGACGAAGTGAAAAATTTAAAATATTTTGTTTTTGCTTCGTCCAATCTGACAAATAAGTTTAGTGCTTAATATAGGAAATAACCTAAATAATTTACTAAAAATTAACCTGATTGGAGTTTAAGTATGGCTGAATCAATTTGTATACTTGAAGGTATCTATTATAAGAGATTACTACCCCTTGTTTATTTAAGGCCAACGTATGATTTACGATGTGGTATATTAACAATAAGAGAAAAAATCGAAAAATGTTATCCTGGTGTTCCAATTATTTTACATACCAGAAATTATCTATCTGATATGATTAAAAGAGATAATCCAAATTATCAAATTAATGAGTTGAATGCTAAGAGCTGTCTTTTTATTAACGGACGGGTACTAGCTGATGCTGAGTTTGTTGAAAAAATCCCTCTAAATGGACCAGATAACACTTTATATGTTAATAATGAAACGATAATTGCTGCACGTGCAAGTGGTAGTAAATTGGATGCACTTAAAAGTGCAATGAAGGACGTTTTCACTATTTCGGATTTCTCTGACCTAATTAAAGAAGAAGTAGATGTTAAAGTTATTAATTATCCTTGGGATTTGATGTTAAACAATGGCGAACAGATAATAAAGGATTTTGAAAGATTGACAATAAATGAGAAAAATATGATAAAAGGAAAAGTTTACGAAGGTGCACATTTGTTAAATAAAGAAAAAATATTTATTGATGAAGGTGCAAAAATTAAGCCAGGGGTAATTTTAGATGCGGAAGAAGGACCTATCTATATCGGTAAAAAAGCTAAAATATTTCCTAATGCTACTATTGAAGGACCTTGCTTCATTGGTGATAATAGCGCAATAAAGATTGGTGCTAAAATTTATGAAAACACCAGTATCGGAGAAGTTTGTAAAGTTGGTGGAGAGGTTGAACAAACTATTATACATTCTTATTCCAATAAACAGCATGATGGTTTCCTAGGACATTCATACATTGGTCAATGGGTAAATTTAGGCGCTGATACGAATAATAGCGATCTGAAAAATAATTATGGCAGCGTAAAAGTTATAATTAATGATGAACAAATTGATTCAGGTTCTATGTTTGTTGGATTGACAATGGGTGACCATTCCAAAAGTTCTATAAATTCAATGTTCAATACTGGGACTGTTGTTGGTGTGTCTTGTAACGTATTTGGGACAGGGTTCCCTCCAAAATATTTTCCATCGTTCACTTGGGGCGGTTCAGAAGCAATTACAACTTATGACTTAGAAAGAAGTATGGAAGTTGCGAAAAAAGTAATGTCAAGAAGAAAAATTCCTTTTACCGAGATTGAGGAACGTTTATTTAGAAAAGTATTTGACTTAACCAAAGAAGAAAGAAGAAAACGTGGTATGCCAAGTTAATTAGATAGTAATAATAAATAAAAAAAAGGAGAAAAAATGAGAGTAATTATCCAACCCAATTATGATTTAGTCTCTAAATGGGCAGCTAATTTGGTTGTTAAAAGAATCAAAGAATTTAATCCAACACCTGAAAAACCATTTGTTTTGGGATTACCCACTGGTTCCTCCCCTCTCGGTATGTACAAAGAACTAATTAATCATTTTAAAAATGGTGTTGTATCCTTTAAAAATATTGTTACTTTTAACATGGATGAATATGTTGATTTACCAAAAGAACATCCTGAGAGTTATTATTCATTTATGTGGAATAATTTCTTTAGTCATATAGATGTGAAGAAAGAAAATGTAAACATACTAAATGGTAATGCACCCGATTTAAATGCAGAGTGTGAAAATTACGAAGCAAAAATTAAAAAATACGGAAAGATAAATTTATTTCTCGGTGGTATTGGACCAGATGGACATATTGCATTTAATGAACCCGGTTCATCATTGTCTTCAGTTACGAGGGTAAAAACATTGACGATGGATACAATTATTGCTAATTCAAGATTTTTTAATAACGATATTAAGCAAGTTCCTAAGAAAGCATTAACCGTTGGTGTAAATACTGTTTTAGATGCTGAAGAAGTAATGATTATTATTAATGGTCACAATAAAGCACGTGCCCTTCATCACGTTGTTGAACAAGGTGTTAATCATATGTGGACTGTTAGCGCATTACAACTTCACCCAAAAGGTATTATTGTCTGTGATGATGCAGCTACTGTTGAATTAAAAGTTGGTACAGTTAATTATTTCAAAGATATCGAGAGCGAAAATCTTAATCCTGACACTTTATTAAAATAATTTCAATTTTATTTTTCAGGGGATTGTATTTTTACAATCCCTTTTTTATTATGTATAACAATTATTTATATCTGCGCCGTCTTGTAAAAGAACTGAATAAAATCCTAAATGATTTTTATCTTATAAGAGTTTACTCTCAGGAAAAGAATAAATTATTATTACACTTTTCAAATGATAATAATGAAACTATTTTTTTAGTATTCTCAATTGATCCGCAATTAAGTTATTTAACAATAAAAAAAGAACATACTCCAGCAAAAAAAAACATATCATTCTTTTTCAAAAAAACTCTTCCATCAAAACTGCTGAATATTGAATTGTCCATAAATGATAGAATTATAAAATTTAATTTTATAACTGGTGAATTATTCTTGATAATTCATGGTAATTTATCCAATGCCGTCTTTCAAGTGGAAAATTTTGTAGAATTTTATAAAACTGGTAAGATGGAAAAATCAGATAAATTGATAAAATACCTTAATGATATTTCATATAAGAAAGATTTTTCATCTAGTAGTACATTTAATAATAAATTATTAGATTTAGATTTCAAAGAAATTAAGAAGCAATACCCCTTTTTTACTAAAGAACTCTATGCTGAATTATTATATAGATTAGATAATTCTAATAAAAAAGATTCTTTGTATCATTTGAATTTAATTTCAAATGAAATCTTAAAAGAAAAAATTGCTGTTTTTTACAATGATTCTTTGAGTGATATAAGTTTCCTACCAATTACTTTCTCATCATTTAATATTCCTTCAAATAGTTTAGTATTCACTTCATATTTTGAAGCTGTGGATAATTTGATATTCACTTACTTTAATCTTAAAAATCTCTTTGATGAGAAAAGAAAACTAACAGAATATATAAATAAAGAAATTGAGAAAACCTTTAATAAACTGAACAATATCTCCTTACAATTACAAGACGAAAATAAAAGTGAAAAGTATCGCAGAAATGCAGAATTATTATTATTGAATCGAAATAAACTTTTTAAAGGGATGGAAGTAGTTACAATAGAAACAGGAAATGAATGTCAGACAATTAAAATGAATAAAAAGAAGTCACCACAAGAAAACATTGATGATTATTTTCAGAAAGCTAAGGACTTTAGGACAGAATTTGAGCAATACCATAAATTGTATAAGCTAACTTTAGATAAGTACAATAAATTAAAAGAGATAAAAGAGAACGTTCAAAATATTTCTAATATTAAGGAAATGAAAAATTTGAAAAATGATATCGGCATTTCTGATAAAAAAAATGAAAATAAATCTCTACCAACATCGCAAATTAAATATAGAAAATTTATTTATTCAGAGAATTATACTATTTATGTTGGTAAAGACAATAAAAATAATGATCTACTTACTTTTCGATTAGCGAAACAAAACGATTATTGGTTTCATGCTCGAGGTGTAGCAGGTTCTCACGTTGTATTAAAAGCTGAAAGACAGAAAGGCAATATTCCCAAGTACGTTCTTGAAAAAGCAGCATCTATAGCCGCATTTTTCAGTAAGGCAAAAAATGCAAGTCTTTCCCCAGTTTCATATACACTTCGCAAATATGTACAAAAAAGGAAGGGATTAGAACCTGGGCAAGTCGTACTAATACAAGAAAACACTCTTATTGTAAAGCCACAGATACCTGAAGATTGTATTGAAGACAAGGAAGTAAGTGCTTGATATTTTTTTGAACCGCAAAGACACGAAATCGCAAGAAACTAATGGAGAAGGTAAAAGGTATTAGTACAAATCACGAATTATAATAATTCAACTGCTTTCAATGTTATTTCATAATTTATATTTACAATCTCAAAATTTACTAGAAATATTTCTAATAATTTTTGCTCAGATTTATTTCTACAACCTATAATTAATTCCATTTCTGTAACTGTGCGGATGGATAATATTTAACTATTCTCCTCTCTTCTAATTCGTTCAATAGCAGTTTTATTTTTCCTACCGATATCTATTATAATATCTGTATCAATTAGGACATAATCAATCACTTCTCAAATTTCCATTCTTTCTTTCTTAAAATTCTTTTATTCTATAAAAATACTATTGAAATAATTTACAATGATTTTTAATAATAAGTTACATAAAGTAAAACTGGTCATTCTGAACACAGCGAAAAATCTCTTTAGATGTTTCGTTAAATTTACCCTTGAAAATAGTGAAGGGCTCAATATAACAAAGTCATTATATGAGTAATGTAAAGAAATAATAAAAAATTTTACTTTTTCTCTACTCCTAAACCGGGTAAATCAAGTAATCGCATTTTACCATCAATAGCTATTGCACCATTAAACGGGTCATTAATTATCAAGATATTGCCATCAAGATCAGCCCAATCAACTAAAGGTGACATCTGTGTAGCGGCGGAAATTGCAACCGATGTCTCTGTCATACAACCAATCATAACTTTCATTCCAAGTGCTCTCGCGAGATTTAGCATTTTATAACCTTCTCTCATACCTGTACATTTCATAAGTTTAATATTTATTGCAGAATAGACACCATACATTTTGATAACATCTTGTAATCTTTGCAATGCTTCGTCTGCAATAGTTGGCAACGGGCTTTGCTCCGTTAACCATGCATTATCATCAACCTGTTCTTTCGGCATCGGCTGCTCAACAAACACTATTCCCTTCTCTTTTAACCAATGAATCATATCAAGAGCAAAATGTTTATCAGTCCATCCTTGGTTGACATCAACACAAAGTGGTACATCAGTTACCGAGCGAATTGTTTCTATCATTTCCTTATCATTTTCACGACCCATTTTTACTTTTAGAATTTTGAATTCAGCTGCTTCTTTAGTCTTTTCCCTGACGACATCAGGAGTATCTATTCCAATTGTATAAGAAGTATAAGGCGTTTTTTCTTTATCTAATCCCCATATCTTAAACCAAGGTTGTCCAATAAGTTTTCCAACTAAATCATGTAACGCAATATCAACAGATGCCTTAGCAGCCGCATTACCAACATCTATTGAGTCAACATAAGCAAGAATTTCATCCATTTTAAAGGGGTCATTGAATTGACTTAAATCTACTTTACTTAAAAATTTTGTTGCTGTTTCTTGTGATTCACCAAGATATGGCGGCATTGACGCCTCACCATAACCTACTATACCTTCATATTCAATTTGGGTTAACATAACCGGTGTAGTAGTTCTTGAACTTGTAGAAAGTGTAAATACATGTTTTAATTGTAATGTGTAAGGTTCAAATGTTAATCTCATTTTTCCTGCTTTACTTTTATTTATTGAAAATTTTGGAGTGATGCCAAAAGATAAACCTGCTGCAACAACTCCGGTTGTCTTTAAAAAATTTTTTCTTGAAAGTTTCATTAAAATTCTCCCCGATAAAATTTATTACTTCTAATAGTTGTTATTCCGTTTTTATCAATTGATGTTAAAATCCTTTTTGCTCTTATAAATTGTTTTAGTCTGTAAGGACTGAAATTTTCTTTATTCTTGTCAAAGCTGTTAATTCTTACTCTGCCTGATGCATGAATGAATTCCAGATCTCCAATATAAATAGCCACATGTGTTATTCTCTCTCTTTCGACTGATTTCGAACCAAAAAACATCAGGTCACCCGGTTGTAAATTTTCAAATCCATTTTTTGTGTCAACTAAGTCACCAGTATGCACCTGCAAGGATGCATCACGTTCTAAAATTATTCCGTGTAAGTAATAAACCATTTTTGTAAAACCACTGCAATCCATAGTCTTACTTGAAGTTCCACCCCATAAATAAGGAATACCCATAAACTTTTTTGCTGTTGATATTATTGACTCTTGTGTAATATTTAGTTCATTTAACCATTCTTCATAATCTGCACATTCATTGGTTTTTACATAAGCAATTCTACCATCAGGATATTGAACTTTAATATATTCCCCAATCCTCTCAACAAATTTCAATATATTTCCAATAACTAAATCAGATACGCGTTCTGAATTATCGTCTGGTTCGGAATATGAAAATCCATATTCTTCTAGATAAAATATTTTTTTCGATTTATTCCAGTCATCGAATTCTTCTTTTGTCATCAGTTCAAAACCATCGTCATCTAAGAATGAAATATAATTATCAGGCGTTTGAACCAACAAGTAACCACTTGCATCTTTCTTATAAACTTTAATAGGAGTTCCAAGTAAAGCTTGAGTCGATAATTCCTGATCGTGTTCGGGTTTCGTTCGAAAATTAGCAACAGATAAATTAATTATTCCGTAAATCTTATTACCTAATTCCTGAACAGGCAATAATTCTATTTTATCTGTTATGATTATCCCCTTCTCATTTGCTCTTTTTAATAATTCATTTTTCGCATCAGGTAAATTTGTCATTCCGCTAATACTAAATAAGTCATCATATCTAACAACATTAAGTTCAAAAATTGATGTTCTTTTATCTTTTGAATATTCATTTTTAATTTCACTAATGATTGAATTTAATTCTTGCATTTTCGTTCTCTCTTGTGCTTGAATATTAATTATAAATGATGCAATACAAATTGCATAAAATATTTTTTTTATCATTTTTCCTCCAAAAATTTATTTTTGCAATGTAAATTTAATAATATTTTTTTATTTAATTAGTATAATGCCTGACAATCTTAAAATTGTTATATTTGCAAAAATTTTAATAATAATTTTGCTAAATTATGATTAATGATAAACCCCGTGTCCGATTCGCACCAAGTCCAACAGGTTATTTACATGTCGGTGGATTAAGAACTGCATTATACAACTATTTATTTGCGCGTAAAAGTGGAGGTAAATTTATTCTTAGAATTGAAGATACAGATAAAAATCGTTTTGTCGAAGGTGCGATGGAAAATCTTATAGAAACATTAAAGTGGATTGGCCTGGATTATGATGAAGGTCCTAACGTTAGCGGAGATTATGGACCATACATTCAATCACAAAGATTGGATTTTTATCAAAAATATTCAAACGAATTACTTGAAAAAGGAAAAGCATATTATTGTTTTTGCACAGCTGAACGATTAGAAAATTTGCGTGAAGAACAGAAGAAATTAAAATTGCCCCAAGCAATGTATGATAAGCATTGTTTGAGTTTATCAAAAGAACAAATAAACAAAAATTTAGATAATGGTGTGCCTTATGTCATTCGTTTAAATGTTGAAAAAAAAGGTACGGTTTTATTCGATGACATAATAAGATCAAGAGTTGAATTTGATTGCTCAACAATTGACGACCAAGTTTTAATAAAAAGTGATGGTTATCCAACATATCATTTAGCAAATGTAATTGATGATCATTTAATGAAGATTACACACGTGATTCGTGGCGAAGAATGGCTTTCATCTACACCGAAACACGTTTTGCTTTATGATTATTTTGGATGGGAAAAACCTATTTTTGCACACTTACCTCTTCTTCTGAATCCAGATAAATCAAAATTAAGTAAACGACAAGGTGATGTTGCTGTTGAAGATTATCGCGATAAAGGATACTTAAAGGAAGCCATTATAAATTTCATTGCACTACTCGGTTGGAGTGGTAAGGATAACAAAGAATTTTTCTTGCTTGATGAACTCATTCAGGAATTTTCAATAGAAAAAGTACACAAGGCAGGAGCCGTATTTAATGTTGAAAAACTTAACTGGTTGAATTCAGAACACATAAAGTATAAGCCAAACGAAGAAATTCTGTATATGCTTAAAAAAGAAATAGAAAATTCAAATTTCAGGATAGAAAAATATACAGATTATTATCTAATTCAAATCATTGATGTTATGAAGGAGAGGGTTACTTTTATAAAGGATTACTTAATGCTAAGTCCTTACTTTTTTGAAGCACCTATAGATTATGATTCAAACGTAATAGACAAAAGGTGGAGGCCAGAAACTACGTCTCATTTAAAAAAGTTAACAGAAAACTATGACAAATTGGAGCATTTTAATAAAGACCAACTTGAAGAAACTCTAAAAATTACAGCAGAAGAATTACAAATAGGAGCTGGGAAATTAATTCATCCTGTTCGCCTTGCTGTTTCAGGTATCGGAGTAGGTCCTGGATTATATGAAATTCTGGAATTACTGAGTAAAGATGAGGTCATTGTCAGATTAAAAAGAGCAATGGAAAAGATAAAAATTTAATACTATTTTTTTATTTATATATTAAAATATAAAGGAATATTTTATAATATTTTATAACATTCAGATAAACTAATATGGAAGATAAGGAAAAAATTCACAAATCAAAGGAAGAAATCAAAATTTCAATACCACCTAATTTTATCCACGAGATTATTGATGAAGATAATAAAACTGGAAAATTTGATAATCGAATTCATACAAGATTTCCACCAGAGCCAAATGGTTATCTTCATATCGGACATGCTAAATCTATTTGTTTAAATTTTGGAACTGCCCAAAAATATGGTGGCAAATGTAATTTAAGATTCGATGATACGAATCCGGTAAAAGAAGATGTTGAGTATGTTGAATCAATAATAGAAGATGTCAAATGGTTGGGTTTTGATTGGGAAAATAGACTATTCTATGCTTCAGATTACTTCAACCAATTATATGAATACGCTATTCAACTGATAAAGAGTGGTGATGCTTATGTTTGCAACCTTTCACCTGATGAAATTAGAGAGACTCGAGGTACACCAACTCGTCCAGGAATTGAAAGTCCATATAGAAAAAGAACTGTAGAAGAAAATCTTGAATTATTCGAAAAAATGAAGAATGGTGGGTTCGACGAGGGGCATTGCGTTTTAAGGGCTAAAATTGATATGTCTTCCCCAAATATGAATATGCGTGATCCAGTTATTTACAGAATAAAAAAAGCATCACATCACAGAACGGGGGATAAATGGTGTGTTTATCCAATGTATGATTATGCTCATTGTATTTCTGACTCAATTGAGAGGATTACATATTCTATTTGTACGCTTGAATTTGAAAACCACCGCCCTCTTTATGATTGGTTCTTAGATAAATTAAACGTTTATCATCCACAGCAAATTGAATTCGCACGGTTGAATCTGTCATATACTATTATGAGTAAGCGGAAATTGTTGACGCTTGTTGAAGAAAAATTTGTATCGGGGTGGGATGATCCTCGAATGCCAACAATATCAGGTCTAAGAAGAAGGGGTTTTACTCCTGAATCTATCAGGTATTTTTCGGAATTAGTTGGTGTAGCAAAAAGAGATGGATTGATCGATGTCTCGTTGTTGGAATTTGCCCTCAGAGATTATTTAAATAAACGTGCTAAAAGGGTAATGGCTGTCTTAAAACCTTTAAAAGTTATTATCACAAACTATCCAGCAGATCAAGTTGAGGAATTAGAAGCAATAAACAATCCTGAAGATTTGACTATGGGAACTCGAAAAATTCCATTTAGTCGTGAAATATACATTGAACAAGATGACTTTAAGGAAATTCCACCAAAAAAATATCATCGTCTTTTTCCAAGTAATGAGGTCAGATTGAGATATGCGTATATTGTAAAATGCGAGAAAGTAATTAAAGATGAAAATGGCAATATCATAGAAATACATTGCACTTATGACCCAAATACAAAAAGTGGTTCTGATACGAGTGGGAAAAAAGTTAAAGGAACAATACACTGGGTTTCTGCTCAGCATGCA
>JAFGID010000206.1 GCA_016929735.1 Ignavibacteriales bacterium
ATGATTGTCAAAGCTAAGGTATGCTGGTAAAATTAACTTTTGCTTTTAAAGCAAACGGGCTGGACTTCTTGAAGCCTTGGTCGTTAGGCCGGATTGCAGTTTTTATTAACTATCATTTAAAAATGTTATTATTTTAAGCAAATAATTTATCCATTTAAATTATATAGAGGGGAGTGCTTTTAATGAATTCTGTAGACGATAGTGATAAACTTATTAAGCAGTTAGAATTGGTAATTAAATCATATTTAGATATTTATACAATCCAACCTAGTCTCGAAACGCTCCACTCAGATGTTCTCGGTCAAGCACGTGTTGCTTCCCTAGGTGCGATTATTTGCATTACAGTTGATTTTACAATAAAATACGGCTGCAACATTGATGAGAAGTATCTTTCAACTCTCTCAAAAGAAGATTTACAAGAACGTATCAAAATCCTCAGTAAAACAATAGAATTAGCAGAAAATAGTGATTCAAATGACATGAATATTTTTCAGGAAGGTATTAAATTCATGCATGATGGAAGTACACAAAAGTATTTACTCAATTATTTTGCAAGAGAATTTAATTGGATAATTGTTAGTTTGCTATCCTCTTCTTATATTAGTGCATTTATACTAATGCGATCTATTTTTGAATTAATAATTGGTATCGCTACAAGAACAACCGGAGGAATGGTAGATCGAATTCAATCTATTAGTTGTTTTAATTTAGAAGAACAAAAAAACATAAAAGATCTATGGTATCGTTTGTGTGCATGGGCTCACCCATATGGAAAATGGATTAAGGAGATTTGTCCTATCTTTATAAAATATAAACCCATATATCATCCAACTCTTTTCTTGTCATGCTTAAATGAATTAACAGCTATAGTCGATTTATTTGTTGTTATACTCATGGAAAAATATAAACTTAATCATAAAAAATTAAAAAAAGCCTATATAAATGGAAAAATTGATTTAACTAATCTTTTACTTTTCAAATCAAGGGCATAAATATATGATTTTCAATCATTATAACGTAAATAATAAAAAAGTAAAGTAAATACTTGAATTAGTATTATCAACAATTTGTAGTAAGTAAAAAAATATTAATGCTTGTTACTATTTCCCATAGATTCCTAAATTTCAAAATTGGTAATGTTTAGGAAATTATAAAAAGTTTTATAAAATATTCTTTGAATATCTGGTTTATTAATTTATCATTATTGGATAGCAAGTGTTTATTATTCTAGATCAAATTATACAATTATTAATCTTTTGGAATTTTTCAACTAATAACATTTTCTGCTATAGCAATATTTGTTTTTAACACAAAGCAACCCAGCCTAACTGTTATAATGCGCTCCGGCCTTCGGCCTCCGGGGCTACGCCCAGATTTTTACCCTGCTCTATTCAAGGCAGTTTGATTGGAATTTAAAGTGTAGCTATTATCACAAACATTTAGTTTGGTTTGCAAATGCAGGGTAAAAACCTCGCATTATAACGGCCGTTATGTGCAATACTTGGCTAAAGTTTTTCTAAGCCTCGCCATCCCTGGCTCGGCATAAAAGTATAGTTGGTTTATAACCACGTTTTTTACCTGCAATAGGAGAATATATGAAAGGATTCTACACACAGTGCTTATGTATATTAACTGATGGAAATATTACTATTGAGGACATAAAAACAGCTTGTCAATCACATGGATTTCAAGTTGTTAAACAAATCTCTTCAAATGAAAATTGGTGTCTTGGTGGACCAACTATAATAATTTCATATGACCCTGAACAAAATGGTTATATATCGATAGACGTTGTAAATAGAGAATGGCCTGATTCGATGGGGGATTCAAAATCAGATTTAATTCTTTTTGGTGCATGGTCAACAGGCAACTTTGGTCCATTTACTTATCCAAATGGCTTAACACGAGCTCAACAGCATTCATGGTCATGGGAAGATGCGAAAAATGTTTCAAGCTGTCATAAAGGATTTATTCGGATTCGATTAAGTTATATATTTGGATGTGAGAAAAATGCACCTATAATGCCGAAAAATTATAATGCGCTTAGTGAGCTTAATTTTCTTAATACGATTGTGCTCGCAGTAATGACAATACCGGGTGCAATTTGTTATTTCAATCCTAATGGTGAGGTCTTGCTTAATTTTGAAAGCTTTCAAAAAACATTTAGTTTATGTAAAGAACAAAATAATATTCCTTTATCATTATGGATGAATATTCGCTTTTTTAAATTAACTGATAAGTTATTTTTTATGGATACTGTTGGGAATAGGCAACTTGACGTTAAAGATATTGAAGCCATATTTTCAATAGACGATTACGATGGTGGAACGGTTGCTTACTACATAAGAAATGTTACGCATTACCTGATTGAAAGTAAAGCACAAATAAAACACAATGATGCGATTGATGGTCCAAATGAAACAAATTTATCTTGGATGATTAATATATCGGAGGAAGGTACACTTTCACCACCACGGGAAGTACTTAGAGTATTTCCGAAGTTAAATCGTGATGAAGTACTAAAAGCAATAGTAAAAAATCAAAATAATGATTCTGATAATAGTTCAACTTAACAAGTACGCCAAAGTACATCCATGTACTTTGGCGAATTTCCCTAGATAAGGCGCCAAGTACTGGACATAACAGAGGGTTAGCGCTCCGCTCCCTTTGGTCGCTCCGGGACTGCGCCTTCAAAACCCACCTCATTCCTCGGTTGGGTTTTGAAGGCTTGCCACATTTTTGCTTGTCACGGTTCTTG
>JAFGID010000014.1 GCA_016929735.1 Ignavibacteriales bacterium
AACAGACTTAAAAAACACAACTCAAATCATAAAGGTTTTACTGGTAAAACTAATGACTGGAAAATTGTTTATTCTGAAATATTCCAAACAAAAGAAAAAGCTTATGCCAGAGAAAGAGAAGTTAAAAAATGGAAAAGCAGAAAAAAAATTGAAACGCTCATTAGAAAAGGTTCAGAGCATCCCGATTCCAAATCGGGAGGGTCGTAGGTTCGACTCCTACATCGCCCACAAGTAAAATAAAGCCTTACAGAAATGTGAGGCTTTATTATTTTCACCCGGGTCAAACATAGGTCAAAAATTATTTTACAAATTAATTTGCGATTTACTACATATTTTGTAGTCATCCATAAACCAAAATTTATGACCTTTTTATTAGTACAATTTTAATTTCTAAAAATCGGCAGCATTTTTATTCTGCTGCCATTAATTAGGTTTGAATTTTTTTTTTGTATTTTTTCTTAATCATTACCACAATCCGATACTTTACTCGAAATTTTACCAAACCCACATTATAATGTAATTTTTAATCTTTTGTACCATTAATAATAAAATTTAATTATAATTTTCATAATATATTGTGATTTTTGTTGTTTATTTTATTAAAAAGTATTATTTTTATATCAAAATCACATTAAAATGTCATTATTAAATATTGGAAAAAGTATAAAAGAACGTAGAAACACATTACGAATAACGCAACCCCATCTTGCAGAAATGGCAGGAATACATATTAATACACTATACAAAATTGAAAGGGGGCAGGCTAATCCAACAATAGAAGTGCTAAATAAACTAGCTGATGTTCTTGGAATGGAAATAAAGATTGAAATTAAAAAAGCAAATTTGTAATATATGCGAAAAGCCGAAGTATACAGAAATGGAAGACTGGCAGGAGAATTAACCCGGGTGAATAAATCTAATTATATATTTCGATATAGTGATTCATATTATTTAAATGATTCTTTGCCTGCTATTAGTTTGACCTTGCCTAAAAATAAACAGGAATATAAATCAGATCATTTATTCCCATTCTTCTTCAATATGCTTTCTGAAGGAGTAAACCGAAAGTTGCAAAGCCGACTATTAAAAATTGATGAGAGTGATTATTTCGGTTTATTGTTGGAAACTGCAAAATGTGATACAATAGGAGCAATAACCATAAAACCTGTAACTGAATAATGAGTTTACTTGAAATAAATTATTGTCCAGGAACCTTAGCAGAAGGTTATAATACTTATAGCAGAACTTGTTTAAGGAGAGTTTTTCATGGTAAAACAGTAAGCCATATTTTGCCTTATAATGCACCTCAAACTAATGAAGAAGATGATGATAAATTCATAGATAACCGTAAACGGATATCCATTTCGGGTGTACAAGAAAAGATGTCGCTAATACTTGATAAAAACAAATTAAGATTAACTAATGAAGGGGAACAGGGCACTTATATTTTAAAGCCAATACCAAGAGATTTAAGAAAGGTTGACCAGGTACCCGCTAATGAACATTTAACCATGCAAATTGCTCAGCAGGTTTATGGTATCCATACAGCTGAAAATGCTTTAATATTTTTTAAAGAAGGAACAATCGCATATATAACCAAACGATTTGATGTGAAGGAAGATGGAAATAAGCGGAGTAAGGAAGATTTTGCATCACTAGCTGGAAAGACAGAAGAAAATGCTGGCCCTAATTTTAAATATGATTATAGTTACGAAGAACTGGCTGTGTTGTTAAAAAAATATGTTCCGGCCTATTTGGTAGAAGTAGAAAAACTTTTTAGAATAATCGTATTTAATTATCTATTTTCGAATGGGGATGCTCATTTAAAAAATTTTTCATTGCTAGAATCACCTGGTGGAGATTACTTGTTAAGTCCTGCATATGATTTAATAAATACCGGAATTCATTTAGATGATAGCGATTTTGCACTTGATAAAGGACTTTTTAAAAATGATTTCAAATCTGATGCATTTAAAAAGGCAAATCATCCCGGAAAAAAAGATTTTATTGAATTAGCAAGGCGTATGGAAATAAAAGATATTAGAATTGAAAAACTTATATATCCTTTTTTAAAAAGACAACCTCTGGTTGAAAATTTGGTTCAACGTTCATTTTTAGATGAAAAAACTAAAAGGACATATTTATTGGATTATAATACCAAGAGAAATTATTTAAACAATGACTAAAAATATAATTAAGTTTGAATTTTTAGTATTTTTTCTTGATTATTACCACTTTTTGATACTCTGCTTAAATTTTTACTAATCAAATTATTGGCAATAAGTTAAAAATATTGCCAGTAATTTGAAATATTCTTTAGTAAATTTTCGTGATTGTTACCGAAATTTGGTAACTTGCTCAAAATTTTACTAAAGTGACTGTTGCAGAATATATAAACAAACTTCTTAGTATTGAGGAATATGCATTTTCAATTAGTGAATTAAACCAACAAACCACTAAATCTGAAATTGCTCTTAAACGGGAATTGTCCAGATTAGTTGAAAAAAAACAACTTATTAATTTAAGAAAAGGATTTTATTTAATTATTCCACCAAGATATAGCAATTTTGGAATACTTCCAATTGAGCTATATATAGATAAACTTTTTAATTATCTAAAAAGAGACTATTATATCGCTTTTTATTCTGCTGCTAAGTACCATAGTGCAAGTCATCAGCAAATTCAAAAGGAATATGTTATTACTTCACTTCCACCAGTATATAATATAAATAAAAAATCTATTAATGTAAATATTTTTAATGCGTCAAATTGGCCGAAAAAGAATATTATTAAAAGAAAATCGGATGCCGGATATTTTAATATCTCATCCCCTGTATTAACTTTGATTGATCTTGTTCATTTTCATAGAAGACTTGGCGGTCTTAGCAGAATACTTTTGATAATTAAAGAATTAACAGAAAGTCTAACTAAAAATGACATATCTGATTTATTATCCTGGTATCCGCATAAAAGTACAATTCAAAGAACCGGATATTTATTAGAAGAAATAGAAGTAAATAAAATTTTAATAGAACCATTTTATAACTATTTACAAAAAACTAAATTTTTTCCGGTTTTATTAAGTCCAAGAAAAGGACAAAAGCCAGGTAAAGTTAATAGTAGGTGGAAAATTGATGTAAATATTGAACTTGAAAGTGACTTATGATACCTAAACCTTACATATCAAAATGGCAAGAACATGCTCCATGGAAAACATTTGCCCAGGTTGAACAAGATTTAATAATAAACAGGGTATTAATTACAATTTTTACTGATAAATTTTTAAGGGAAAACATTTCTTTTAGAGGTGGTACATCAATTCATAAATTATATTTAAAACCAGCCCCAAGATATTCGGAAGATATTGATTTGGTACAAATAAAAAGTGGTCCTATAAAACCTATACTTACAAGAATTAAGGAAGTGATTGATTTTTTTGAAGAACCAAGAGTTGTGGAACAAAAACATGATAATAATACAATCTTGTATCGCTTTATATCTGAACATGAACAAAATAGATTAAAAGTAAAAATAGAAATAAATTGCAGGGAACACTTTTCAGTACTAGGATATACTTATAATACTTTTGAAATGGAAAACGAATGGTTTTCAGGAAATGCCAATATTACAACTTACAGCCTAAATGAACTTTTAGGCACAAAACTTAGAGCATTATATCAACGAAAGAAAGGAAGGGATTTGTTTGATCTTTATTATGCATATCAAAACACAAATCTTGACTATAATGAAATCATTCGATGTTATAATGAATATATTAAATTTGCTGTTAAGAATCCGCCAACAAAAAAGCAATTCTTGTTAAATCTGGATAAAAAGCGAAATGATCCTGATTTTATTGGAGATTTGGAAGGATTATTAAGACCTGGTATTGAATATAACCAGGAAAATGCTTTCAATTGGATCATAAAAGACTTAATCGATAAACTATGAAACTAGCCCTCGTTAAACCACGAAAAGCCCTTAATAAAGCTTTTCTTAAAGTTAAACCAAACAGAAGTGAAATTGAGAATTTCAAGGCTAATCTCATTAAGTTAATTGACAGGATTGATAAAAATGAATCCGAAGAATTTCATAAAAACCTGGTAGCTGATTTTTTAAAAGAAACCTATTATAAAGAAAATCATTTTATAAATACAAAAGGACGTACTGACCTGGTTATTCATAACGGAAAAGATGCAAAAACTTCGGTCGGAGTTATCATTGAAACTAAAAAGCCTGATAATAAATATGAAATGCTTAAAAAAGATAATGTCAATGTAAAGGCATTTCACGAACTTATGCTATATTATTTAAGAGAAAGAATTAGTCTAAAAAATCTTGAAATTAAATACCTGGTTGCCACCAATATTTATGAGTGGTTTATTTTCGATGCCAATACTTTTGAAAAGGAATTTGCACAAAATAAAAACCTGGTAAAACAATTTACCGATTTTGAAGAAGGACGGCTATCCGGGAAAACAACCGATATATTTTATAACGATATTGCCAAACCTTTTATTGATAATATTAAAAATGAAATTGAATTCGCATATTTCGATATCAGGGAATATGAAAAACCTTTAAGAAACAATGATAAAAAAGACGATAATTTACTTATAGCTTTATTTAAGCTAATCTCACCCGAACATTTATTAAAACTTCCTTTTATAAATGACAGCAATACTCTTGACAGGGGTTTTTATACAGAGATGTTGCATCTTATCGGATTGAGCGAGACAAAAGAAGGCAGCAAAAAAGTTATTGGACGTAAAGCGGAAAAAGAAAGAAACCCGGGATCCCTGATTGAAAATACCATTACCATTCTGCAATATGAAGATTGCCTGGGACAAATAAAAGCCTTAAATTATGGTGAGACTAAAGATGAGCAGCTTTACAATGTAG
>JAFGID010000207.1 GCA_016929735.1 Ignavibacteriales bacterium
CAATAAGACCGAATGTATTTCCGATAGAAAAAGTCAATTCAGATTCAGTTGAAGTTGAGATAATCGAAGTGTCAGATATTGATTTGAGTATAAAGACAATTGAAGTAAAAAAAGTTGAAGATAAAATAGATGTTGCCGAAGCAGATATAATTGTTTCAGGTGGCAGGGGAATCAAGGAAGCAGATAATTTCAATATGTTAGAGAATTTAGCAAAACAATTAAATGCTGCAGTTGGTGCTTCAAGAGCAGTAGTTGATGCTGGTTGGAGACCGCACAGCGACCAAGTCGGACAAACTGGTAAAACAGTTTCGCCAAATTTATATTTTGCAATTGGTATTTCAGGAGCTATTCAACACATTGCGGGAATGCGTTCTTCCAAATACATTGTTGCGATAAATAAAGATAAGGATGCTCCAATTTTTCAAATTGCCGATTATGGAATAGTGGCTGATGCATTTGAGGTTGTTCCTGCATTAATAGAAGAATTGAAAAAATAAATTGTATCTATCAACAAGGGGTTACAACCCCTTGTTGAAGAATATTTATGGGAAAAATAGAGGTAGAAATATTAGGGATTTCAGCAACACCAACAACTGGTGGCGCATATTCTTTGCTTCTTAAGGAAATCGGGAGTGAAAGAGTATTACCAATTATCATCGGTCCTTTTGAAGCACAAGCAATAGCACTTGAAATGGAAGGAGTCAAACCCGTTCGTCCATTAACTCATGACTTACTTAGAATTTTCATTGAGCAGGTTGGTGTTATAGTCAACGAAGTTTTTATTGACGAATTGCGCGATAATACTTTTTACGCAAAAATAATAATTGAATACGCAAGTTTAACCGATGAAATTGATGCACGTCCAAGTGATGCTATTGCTCTTGCTGTTAGAGTAGGGTGTCCAATTTATGTTAATGAAGAAGTTTTGAAAATTGCGGGAATTATTGCAAATCAAGGTAACGAAATGGATATAGAAGGATCTGAAGAAAATATCAAAGATACACCAAAATCAACACGAATTTCCTCATTAAAAGATCAGTTAAGAGAAGCTTTAGATAAAGAAGAATATGAACGCGCGGCAAAATTGAGAGATATGATACAAAATTTGGAAGGGAAGAATTAGAAATTTATTCTACACAAAATAATTTTATTTGAAAGCAATCTTTCCAATCTCACAATTAGTACAATTGTTTTTTATACAAAAGCTATGATACAACTCCAACATCCCTTGCATATATAAAGTTTTATGACAGTGTTCCTTTAATCCCAGTTCATCGGAAATGAGTTTAGAAATTTTATTGTCAGAATTTTGTTCGTGTAGGTTATAACATTTCAATATTTTTTTTGAGATTTCGGGTAAGTTGAATAAATCAAAATATATTGATAAAAAGGGGAGGACCACATTAATAATTATTTCATCTGCTCTGTAGGCACCGATAAAATATTTAATCGGTTCATTTTGTCTTGAACCAAAATTATAATGATTCTTCCAAAAACCGCTTGTTTGAATTATGAAATATATTTTGAAAGAATTTAAAAGTATATTCGGTCTATTTATTTCGGTTGCTTTTTGGATCAAAAGAGAAATTAAATTTTTGTTTATCATATCGTAAATAAAACGAACTCCTCCGGCAATTCTTATAGTCGGAAAGTTTGTTGGACGTTGTTTAAAAAAATTCCAATCACTTTCTTTAAAAAATTCACCGTCATATATATCTTTGATTTCATCATAATTTTTTGCTAATTCTATTAAATATTTCCTGACATCATCATCTTGTTTAGCAGGTTCTTTGCTCAGACCGCTAATATTAAAAAATGCACTTTCTAATTTAGCAATGGGATTTTCGAGTTTAATTATTTTTTTTATGTAATCAATGTTAAACGATTGTGCCAATTTCAACATCATATCTTTATTATTACTATAACCGAGTGCCTGGAAAACAAATTCGTATAATGTTTGTTGCCATATTTCCTTGTATTTAAAATCCTCAATTGAAAATATCTTGTCATAAAATGCTTCACTTAGCTCATAGGTAATTTTTGGCTCTTGCATATTATTTTGACGGAGGTAAGACAACTCTTTAAGTCGCGAGTAAATTCTAGCACATTTTTTATTAAATCTTTTTATAGATAATTCTGCGATAAATTTTTCCTTTATCTCAATACTTACTTCTTTATTTAATCCCGAACAATTAATATTTTTATTACTTTTATTCTGTTGGGTGTTTCCTTTGCTTTTAAGCAAATTTAATTTATCCTCATCAATAAATTTACTGAGCGATAAGGTTGGAATTTTCCTGCCATCTTTTGTGTAAACGTAATTATGATTTGAATTATTAAACAAAGTAACGTGCAGAATAACTCGATTATATTTGCTATTAAGATTGTGTTTATGATTAATCCAATCGTTGTAATTGGAATCAATTTCTACATCACCAACGAAAGTTAAACTTCCAATTCGTATTTTTGCATTTTTAATATCTGGTCCGCCACTATCTGTGTCAAGTTCACCTTTTGATATAACCTCAATTTTTTGTTCATCACTTGTTTCTAATGGTGAATTAAAATTTTGTTCATTCCATATCTTGTATAGTTTTTGCTCAAAATATGTCGGTTGATTTGCCATCAATTTCTATTCAAGAATTTTATTTATTGTTTTATTATAATCAATAATCACTTGTTTCGCTGTTCTCCCAAAGTTTTCTGTAGAATCAGCATAGATTAATGCACGACTGATATTAAGTAAAAAATTATTATGATTTGCCTCATGAAAAATTCCAACAATTGATTCCAAATCTCCTCCTTGAGCACCTATACCTGGAAGAAGAACAAATAAATTTTTCATATTACTAATATTTTCTTTCAATTCATTTGGATTAGTCGCACCAAACACAATCCCACAATTTGAGTTAGTATTCCAAATATTTATTTTTTCCATTACTTCTTGAAAAACATATTTTCCATTTTTGGTTATTAATTTTTCAAAATTATTCGAACCTGTATTTGATGTAAGTACTAAAATGAAACTTATTTTATTTTTATATTCTAAAAATGGTTGAATCGAATCATATCCCATATAAGGATTTAATGTAATCGAGTCGCAATTAAAATTATCGAAAACTGCTTTTGCATACATCTCAGAAGTATTCCCGATATCACCCCTTTTTGCATCGCCAATTACTAAAATATCTTTTGGGATATAATCAATTGTTTGTTTTAATGTTTCTAATCCTTGAGGTCCGTCTTTTTCATAAAAAGCAAAATTTAATTTATATGCACCGGCATACTCAGCTGTTGAATCAATTATGGTTTTATTAAATTTCAAAATTGGGTTATCTTCTGAAAATAAAAATTTAGGTATTTTCTTAATATCGGTATCTAAACCTACACAAATATGTTTATTATTTATACAAGCATTTAATATTTTTTCAATCGCATTCATTGTTAAACTTGTTCCAATCTGTTTTTATAAATATTTTGGACTATACCCATCAACACAATTACAGCAAGTAGTGAACTACCACCATAGCTCAAAAAGGGGAGTGGTAAACCAATTACCGGAGTTATTCCAAGATTCATTCCAATATTTATTACAAAGTGAGTAAAAATAAACATGAAAACACCTAAAACAACAAGACTATTGAATCTATCTTTAGCATTTGTTGCTAATTTTAATAGACGCCACAAGATAATGAAAAATAGAATTAAAACAAACATACATCCTATAAAACCAAATTCTTCACCAACCACGCTATAAATAAAGTCAGTCCATTGTTGAGGGATAAAACGTAATTGTGTCTGATTGCCGTTCATAAAACCTTTTCCCCATAGTCCTCCCGAACCAATGGCTACTTTTGCTTGAATTATATTATACCCAGCACCAGTTGGGTCAACATACGGATCAATAAAAGATGCAAGTCGAAGCTGCTGATGAGGTTTTAAGAAACGAACGAAATATTCAAATGCAAATCCTGCAATAGCGTTAAAGATAAATATTGTAACGCTTATGAATATATTCTTCCTAAAAAAAATCAACCCTGCTGCTACAAGAAGTAGAGTGACCAGAAGCGCCACCCAACCAAATAAAGATGCAATTGCAACAACACCCGGCGATAAAATTAAAAACATTGTGAATAAATCAAGTCCGTTCCAAAAGAGCATCGTTATGGTAATAATAATAAAAACAATTGCAGTACCCATATCGGGTTGAGCTAAAATTAAAATTACTGGAATAAATCCAATTGCAAGACTGCAAACAATTGTAAGGGCATCACTTAATTTTTCTTTCTCCTTTGACATCCAATATGCGAGTATAAGAATCAAACCAACTTTTGCATATTCAGCAGGTTGAAATCCAAAATCGCCAAATCGAATCCAGCTTTTAGCACCAAAAACGACATCTCCAATTACTAATACAAGTAATAGAAAGAAAAAAGAAGAAAAATAAATCCAAACAGCCGATATTCTAATAGTATTTTTTGGTAGAATAAAAATAAAAAAATAAATGAATAAAGAAATGATTATCCAAATTAAATGTTTGTAAAAATTATCTCCAGCCACTGGATGATTAATAGTAGAACTATAAACCGCGAAGAGTCCAATAATTAATAGGAATAACATAGGAGCGAACAGTCCAAAATCAAATCTATCTTGTATTTTATAACTTACTCTCAAAAAAAAATCCTAATTGATAATTGTTGTTTCTACTAATTCTTCGATATTGTTCTTTTTAACTAAATATTCCTCGATAATTTTTTTTGCAATAGGTGCAGCATAGGTCGCACCATACCCAACATTTTCTACAAGCACTGCTACTGCAATTTGAGGGTCATCATAAGGAGCAAATGCAATAAATACTGCGTGATTTGCGCCATGTGGATTTTGAACCGTCCCGGTTTTACCAGCAATTGTTAGATTTGGAATAAATACACTTCTGGCTGTCCCTGACCCGTGAACAACTTTAAACATTCCATCTCTTACGATATCAAATGTCTTTTTGCTAATTGGTGTTTTTACTTTTTCAAATTTTAATGGAATATAATTTTGTGTTTCATTTTCTATAATACCTTTTACAAGGTGAGGTTGATATGTCTCGCCAAAATTTGCGAGCAGAGATGCATACTGAGCAAGCTGTAAAATCGTTACACTACATTCACCCTGACCAATTCCAAGACTTACAAGGTAACCTTTTTTCCATTTACCTTTACCATACACTTTGTTATAATAATTACTGTCAGGAATAAGCCCGCTATTATCTTCAGGAAAATCAATTCCTGTTTTTGAACCGAAACCCATAATGCGTGAATATTTTGCCCAATTCTCAAGTCCAATCTTTAACATTAATTGATAGAAAAATGTATTACAAGAAGCTTCAATTGCTCGTGTAACATTAACAGAACCATGAGCATGAGTACATCTGAAAAAATTACCACCGAAAAGAAATCCACCTCCACAACCGATAGTCCATGATGTAGTAATAATATTTTCTTCGAGACCTGCTAATGCAAGTACCATCTTGTATGCGGAGCCCGGAGAATATTTTGCTGAACTAACTCGATTGAAGAGAGGTTTTTTAGGGTCATTGGATAATTCCTTCCATTTTTGTGGTGGAATACCACCCGTGAATTGTCGTAAATCGAACGTAGGAGAAGAAGAAAAAACCAATATTTCACCAGTTTTAGGTTCAATAGCAACAATTCCACCGCGATATCCTTTGAAAGATTCTTCTGCTACTTTCTGTAAATTATAATCAATCGTAAGAACTAAATCATTACCTTTTACGGGAGCTATATCTTGTTTACCATCATCATATTTTCCTATTACTCTCTGCTTTGAATCAACCAAAATATACGAAATACCTTTTTGCCCTTTTAATTCATTCTCATAATACTTTTCTAATCCTGTGGAACCTACGATATCCCCATAGCTATAGATATCCTTTTTTTCTTGAAGTTGCTTACTTGTTATTTCATTTGTGTATCCAAAAGCATGAGCACATGAAATATCTGTTAAATAATCGCGTTGTATTTCAATTTCATAACTTACACCGGGAAGCGAATCTGAATTTTCTTCGTACCATGCAATAAAATCATAACCGACATTCTTTTTGATTTTAACCGGTAGGAATCTGGAGGTTGTTGATTGAGAAAAAACTTTTTGTATATAACCAGAATCAAGCTGTAATTTTTTCTCGATTAGAGAATCAAATTTACTATCGTATTTAGTTGGGTTCAATATTGCAACAAATGATGGTTTATTTGTAACTAATAATTTAAAATTCCTATCGTAAAAAACACCACGGGGTGCTTGTTGCTCCATTTTTTTAATACTATTTTCCTCTGATTTGGCTAAATATGCAACATTTTCAATTAATTGTATCTTAACCAATTCGTAAATTACCAATGCAAAAAAGAGGAAAACGAAAATTAGAATAATTCTTTTCCTGACAAGTAATTTTAGAAAATCATCATTCATAAATAAACTTGTTTTTTCTTAATAATATAACTGGCAAACTAAAAGCTGCTGTATAAAATCCTGATAATAAACCTGTTTCGAAAAACAAGAATGCTATACTTACCGCCATTTGTGAAGTTATCATTGCAAATAAAAATGCATCAAGTGTAGAGGTAATAAAAACAATAAAAACGAATAATAGAGTTGAAGTATTGAAATGAATTTTATTCTCATTGTAGAAATAACCTGCAATAAATCCGGTTATTGACTTAGTAAACATTCCAGCACCTAATATTCCTCCTGTGCTAATATCCACTAAAAAGCCCAAAACAAATCCAAGTACTGTTCCATAAATTTGTCCATACACTAACGTAAAATAAACAAGTAATATAACAATTAAATCGGGTGTAATATATGCAAACGATATTAAGGGGATAATATTTAACTGAATTAAAATTAACGGAATAAATATGATTAATGGTAAGTAATGTTTAAGCGACATATATCTTTTCTATTATTTTATCAAATTTTTCCAAATATTTTTGTCTTGTTTTATTATCAATAAAAAAACATAATTATCCTCAACAAAGTCAGCGTAGGGTTGGATAATTAAATCACTGAACAAACCACTTATATTTTTTTCTTTATCTTTGACAGTCCCGATTGGTAGAGAGGGAGGCATAAGTGTTGAGAAGTCGGAAGTAACGATAATATCACCAATGTTTACCTCATATTGAACAGGAATATTTTTTACGATTAAATTATTTCCGTTCCAAGTTAAAATACCATCCAAATTGTTTCTTTGTATCTTTACAGAAAGCTTGAGGGTACTATTTTGAAGTGTTCTTACAAGGCAATATTTCTCAGTAGCATCTTCAACAATTCCAATTAGGCCATGGTGATTGATTACAGGCATTCCAGTTGCCGCACCATCATCAGTACCACAATTCAAGGTGAAATAATTATTTACTTTAGAAACTGTTTTGTTAATAATTCTTGCAGGGATTAAAGGATAATCATCTTGATTTTTATAATGAAAAATTTCACGAAGTTCTTCAACCTCAAGACTAAATTCGCGTAATCTGTTCACTTCAAGCATTAGCTCGGCATTTGTTCTTCTTAATTCTTCTAATTCGTCATCACTTGAAAAAATGTCTTGAAAAAAATTTGATAGGCTGTTTATAATTAAAAATCCGCCAGAGGATATTTTGGAAATTTTTCTATTTTCTGCTTCATTATTTGAAAGTAATATTATCAAACTAATAAGCAAAAGAAAAATTAAAATTATGTATTCTTTATATTTTTGCCATATATTTTTAATTAAAAGCATTAATATGTTCTTTTACGAATATATACTTTTGAATATTTATTCATATTTTCGATACATCTGCCTACTCCACGAACAACAGCAGTAAGTGGATCTTCTGCAACGTGAACTGGTAAGTTAGTTTCCATTCTAATCCGCTCATCGAGCCCTTTAAGTAAAGCACCACCCCCTGTTAACATAACACCTCTATCAAGTATATCTGCAGAAAGTTCAGGTGGTGTTCTTTCCAACATTTGTTTGATTGCTTCAACAATCTGAACAACATTTTCATTTAGGGCTTCTCGGATTTCAACGGAACTAACTTCCACTGTTTTGGGAATTCCACCAACAAGGTCACGACCTTTCACGTGGACTACTACTTCCTCCTTTAGAGGAACAGCTGAACCAACTTCGCATTTGATTTCCTCTGCTGTCCTTTCACCAATCAAGAGATTGTAATTTTTTTTGAAAAACTGCATAATAGCATTGTTCATTTCGTCTCCAGCTATTCTGCTTGATTCAACATTTACAATACCCGATAATGCAATAACTGCAATTTCCGTAGTTCCTCCACCGATATCTATCACCATATTTCCAATAGGAGCATCGACATCAAGACCAATTCCGATAGCTGCAGACATTGGTTCAGAAATTAGATGTACTTCTTTTGCTCCGGCATGTTCGGCGCTATCTTTTACGGCTCTCTTTTCAACTTCAGTAATACCACTTGGAATAGCAACAACAATTCTTCGAATTGAGAATCTTCCACCGATTACTCTTTTAATAAAGGCACGTATCATTCCTTCGGCTATTTCAAAATCGGCAATAACACCATCACGCATTGGTCGAGTTACCCTTATTTGCCTATGTTCCCGTCCTTGCATTATCCTTGCCTGTTGACCGAGAGCGATAATTTTTTTTGTATTTCTGTCGAATGCAACAATTGATGGTTCGTTCAACACAATACCTTTACCCTTGAGGTAAATCAAAGTGTTAGCAGTTCCAAGGTCCATTCCAATATCAACTGAGAAAAAATCAAATATTCCCATAGTAATCCTTAATGTTTAAAGTTTCGAATTTTTGTAAATATCATTGAAATATTATATTTATTAGCTGCAACAATTACTTCTTCATCTCTAACTGAGCCCCCGGGTTGAACAATGGTAGTTATACCATTATTTGCGAGTTCAATTACGCCATCAGGAAAAGGGAAGAATGCGTCTGAAGCAGCAATTGAATTTGATAAATTATGTCCGAATTCTTTGGCTTTCATAATTGCAATTTTAGCAGAATCAACGCGCGAAGTCTGCCCAGCACCAACACCTAATATTTTTTTATCTTTTGTAATAACAATCGCATTTGATTTTGTATGTTTGCATATAGCCCAAGCAAATGAAATATTTTCATATTCCGTTTTATTTACTTTTTTTTCAGTAACAATTTCTGACTTTTCTATTTCGAATTTCGAATTGTCTTTATCTTGAACAAGCAGTCCACCCGGAATATCTTTTATTGAATGTTTATTATAAGGTGGTGCAGACAAAATTTTAATAATTCTTCTATTTTTTTTCTTTTGTAGGACTTCTATTGCATCAGTATCGAAATCAGGTGCAGCTACTATTTCTAAAAATATTTCATTTAATTTTTCTGCAGTCATAATATCAACTTTGTTATTAAATGCTACAATACCACCAAATGCAGAAACAGGATCGCTTGATAATGCAGTTATATATGAATCATAAATTGTATCTCGCTTAGCAGCACCACATGGGTTGGTATGTTTAATAATTGCACAAGAATTATTTCCCAATTCATAAACCAATTCAACAGCAGCTGTCAAATCAACAATGTTATTGTATGATAATTCTTTTCCGAAAGTACACTCAAAGTATTTATTAAAATCACCGAAGATGAAAGCTTCTTGGTGTGGATTCTCACCATAACGTAATTTTTCTTTTAATGGATAATTTAGTCTGATGGCACTTTTTGGAAAATTAAATTCGGATTCAAAATAATTAGCAATAATTGTATCATAATATGAGGTATGCGAAAAGGCATCTGCTGCAAGTTTTTCACGAGTTTCTATACTTATTTCTCCTGTTTCTAATTCATCTAGAAAATCATTATATTGTCTTGGATTAGTCAGGACAGATATATGTTTGTAATTTTTTGCTGCTGCTCTGATAAGACTTGGTCCACCGATATCAATATTTTCAATTTTTTTATCAATTGAAAAATCTTCTCTATCAACTACTTTTGGAAAGGGATAAAGATTTACGCAAACAATATCAATCGGTGCAATATCATTTTTTTTGGCTTGTTCAATATCATTCTGATTATCCCTCCTAAAAAGGATACCACCAAAAATTTTAGGATGGAGTGTCTTTACTCGTCCATCAAATATTTCGGGGAAAGAAGTATAGTCCTGAATTTTTATACATTCAATATTATTTTCAATTATTAAGTCGGCAGTTTTGCCTGTGGCTAAAATGGTATAATTATTTTCTGATATTTTTTTTGAGAAAGGTATTACGTCAGTTTTATCGGATACACTGACTAATGCAAATTTTTTCAACTAACACTCCATAATCTTTTATTTTATGTAAATCCTATTTTCAATAATTTTTATTTTTTGTTCAGCAAACTTTCTAACAACAAACGGAAGAATTTCATGTTCTACCTTTAAAACAGCATCGGCAATTTCTTCTGAATTTTTGGTGTTAGAAATATCAGTTGCCTTTTGAAAAATTATTTTTCCGTTATCATAAACTTTATCAACAAAATGTATGGTTGCACCAGAAACTTTCATACCTGAATCGAATACTGCTGAGTGTACATTCATTCCATACATACCTTTTCCACCGAACAATGGAAGAAGGGCGGGGTGGATATTAATAATTTTTTTATCAAAAGATTCAACAAATTCGTCAGGAATTTTTTTCAAGAATCCTGCAAGAACAATTAAGTCAATATTCTGTTCTAAGAAAATTTTTGAAAGTTCATAGTATGTAATAAAATTTTCCTTATCTTTTGAGCTTACAAAATATATCTCTAAATTATTCAGTTTAGCAGTATCGATTGCTTTACAATCAGTTCTGTCTGTTACAACAGAAACAATTTTAAAAATCTTAGGGTCTTTCTTTTCTTCCTTTAAGATAGCATTAAGATTTGAACCTCTGCCCGAAACAAAAACTGAAATTTTGAACATTTATATTTTGAATAATTATTTATACTAAAATAAATATTTTATAACTAATTTGAAAACTTTTAAGAATAAAATCAAGAAAAAATTGAGTTTTTATTTAATGTTTGCAGCTTTTAATTTATAAGATGGAAAAATTTAATATTATCTTAATTTCTAATTAAAAAAATCTTCTTGTAAATAAGCAAAAAAATATTGATATTTGTATCTAAGATTTAATTAAATATTTAAGGTCATAAATTTTTCTCCTAAATTTTATTTGGATTTTTCATTGAAAAGAGATAATTTTTCATTATGAAAAAGTTAATTTATATAACTTTTTGCTTATCAATTCTTTTAACACAAACCAGTTTAATATTCACAGACCTATTTTTAGAATCTGTTGGGGCTTATACAAAGGAAAACAAAGTAATCTTGAACATCAAGCTTAATGCAAATTATGAACTTAAGTCCTTTGCAGTTGAGAGAAAAATAAGAGCAGAAAATTTTTCAAGAATATATTTTACTGAGATTAAAAATACAAAAGATTATTCGAATATAATTATAGATAACATAGAACCAAGCGATGAATTTATTTACAGAGTTACTGCTATTGATAAAAATAATATTCTTTATACTTCGACTGAATTTAAAATAAATGATAAGACTGACCTAAGTAAAATTTGGGATTCTATAAAATCATTATTTAGATAATTACCTTTTTCAGGATTGTCCTAAATAATGCTTACCTTAAATACTACCTTATATTTAGTCTCAAAGTCACCACGTAGAAGAAAACTTTTAAAACAATTAGGACTGAATTTCAAATCATTTTCAGTAGATGTGGACGAGAAAATTCTTCAAAATGAAACTCCTACCTCAGCAGTAAAAAGAATCGCAATTGGAAAAATGCAAGAAGCAGAAAAGAAAATCAAATCGGGAATTCTTTTAACTGCTGATACAATTGTAGTATTGAAAGATCAATTTCTTGGAAAGCCCAAGAATAAAAAAGATGCTGAAAGAATGTTAGGTTTGTTAAGCAATAAAACCCACCTTGTTTATACAGGATTTTATGTTAAAAATTTAAATAATAAAGAACAAGTATTATCATACGAAAAAACGAAAGTAACATTCCGAAAATTAACTGAGAAAGAAATAAGAGATTATATTGCTACCGGTAGTCCGCTTGATAAGGCAGGTGCTTATGGAATACAAGATGATTTCGGTGCAGTTTTTGTTAAGAGTATATCCGGGTGTTATTATAATGTTGTTGGATTACCCATTTCGAAAATATATTCCTCGCTTATAAAAATAACTTCCTGATTTTTATTACTAATGTCTTATTAAATTACCTTGCTAAAAAAATACTTTCCTTTTAATTTTATATTGTAATTTATTTTAGTTAAATGTGATTAAAAAAGTTTTTAAAATATTTTTAACTATGTTTTATCTTGTAAGTATTATGTACTCGCAGGAAAATCCGAAAATAATTTTTATTACTGATAAATTTAATATCAATTTTAAAAATTATTACTCTCTTTCGGCTACAAATATAATTGAACATAGTGAAACCATATTCATCGGAAGCAGAGAACTAAATCAAAATGATTATCTAATTTCTTATCGTGAAAATTATTTCAAATTATCGGATTCACTTGCTTATTCAATCTTTGATACAATTAAAATATGTTATAAATCCATAAATCTAAATCTCGAAAAACAATATCAAAAAAATAAATTAATAATTATTCCAAGTTTAACAACCACAGATTCAATTAAGATTATAAAAGAAGAAAAGAGTTCATTCAGTACGGAATCAATATTTGGTCGAGAAATGAAACAGAGTGGAACAATAATGCGTGGTTTTAATGTAGGTACAAATAGCGATTTCTCATTAACTAGTGGTTTAAGACTTCAATTAGCTGGAAAACTTTCTGATGAAATAGAGATTATTGCTGCAATTACCGATGAAAATACTCCTATACAACCAGAGGGTAACACAGAACGTTTGGAAGAACTTGATAAAGTTTTTATTGAAATAAGACATAGAAATGCTATTGGTGTCTTCGGTGATTTTGATTTAAAGGAAAATAATGGCAAATTCGGTAAATTCGAAAGAAAATTGCAAGGACTGAAAGGAAGTTTTAATATTGATAATTATTCGGGAAATATCTACATAGCAAGTTCAAGGGGAAAATTTAATACAAATCAATTTTTTGGGATTGATGGAATTCAAGGACCTTATCGATTATACGGAAGCAAGAACGAAAAAGATATAATTATTATTGCCGGTAGCGAGAAAGTTTTTTTAGATGGAGAAGAAATGAAAAGGGGCGAGAGCAATGATTATACAATAGATTATTCTAATGCTCAAATTGTGTTTACGCCAAAAAGATTAATCACTTCATTGACAAGAATATCTGTTGATTTCGAATATACTGACAGGCAATACCAAAGGAATTTTTTTGGGACAAGTACTGAAGGACTCTTACTAAATAATAAGTTAAAAATTCAAGTTGGATATTTTAGAGAAGGAGATGATAAAGATAATCCCATTGATTTATTATTAAGTGATAACGATAAAAATATTTTAGGAAATGCGGGTGATGATAAAAATAAAGCTGTTTATTCTGGGGCTATATATACTGATAGTAATGCGTATTATGTCAGAATTGACACGGTAATAAATACGGATTCATTTGCTTATTATTTTTACGACCCAGGTAATCCGAATGCTCATTACCAAGTTACATTTACTTATGTTGGGAACGGATTTGGAGATTATAATAAAGAAAGTCTTGGTAAATATAAATTTGTTGGAGTTGGAGAAGGTTCATATTTACCTGTCAAATATTTACCATTACCTGAATCAAGGCAAAATGCGAATGTTGTTTTTGAGGCAGAATTAGCTGAAGAACTAAAAGTTGATATTAATATTGCGGGGAGTATTTTTGACAAGAATTTATTTTCAAAGATTGACGATGGTGATAATTACGGATATGCAAGAGATGTTTATATTACTTATGAACCAAAGAAGATTAAAATAGGAGGTTTGAACATTGGTTCAATGAACTTATCCTTGAGAGATAGATTTATAGAAGAAAGATTTTTACCTGTTGATAGAATAAATAGTGTTGAATTTAATCGCGATTATAATGTGAGTGGAGCATCGGTTGGTAATGAAATTTTAAGAGAGATTAACTTTAATTGGGTACCAACAAAAGACTTTAGTTTGAATTCTAAATATGGTTATCTTAAAAAGGGAAATAATTTTTCTTCAAATAGGTATTTTTCAAGAATAAATTATAATAGAAAGGATTCTGCAAAATTTTCTTACTCAATTGATTATGTTAATACAACAAATAACCTGATAAGTAGCGATTGGTTCAAGCAAAATGCGGAAGCAAAATATTCTATTTGGATTTTTAGACCGGGCATTTTATTTAATCATGAAGTTAAGAAAAATAAATTATCAGTTACTGATTCTTTGCTATGTGGAAGCTTGAAGTTTATTGACTATTCACCTTTTATCGAAATAAATAATTTTTATGGTTTTAATTTTACATTTTTATTTTCATACAGAGAGGAGTTTCAACCAGACAAAATTTATTTTAAGAATGAATCAAAATCCTATACAAGTAATTATTTCTTGGAATATAGAGGTATAAGAGAATTTACTACAAATCTTAATCTTACTGTTAGAGAAAAAAAATATAGTAATGAATACAAAAAACTCGGCTATCTTAATAACGAAACCGTTTTAATACATTCGCTTTCAAAATTCAACCTTATGAAGAACTTTCTGACAGGCGATTTATTTTATAAAGTCGGAACCGAACGTTCAGCAAGATTGGAAAAAGTATTTGTACGAGTTCCTCAAGGTTCTGGTAATTATATATATCTTGGTGATTTGAATGGTAATGGAATTGCTGAAGAAAATGAATTTGAACTATCCGCTTACGATGGTGATTTTATAATTACCACAATTCCAACTGATGAATTATTTCCCGTAATTGATTTGAGAACAAGTACAAAATGGAATTTGAAATTTGATGAGTTGATAAAAGATGATACTTTCTTGTCATCAATTTTGAGAGCATTATCAACAGAAACTTTTATTCGAGTAGAAGAAAATAGCCGTGATGAAAATTTATCAAATATTTACTTGTTAAAATTTTCACACTTTATGCAGAAAGGAACAACAATACGCGGTTCTAATTTTTTCCAACAGGATTTATTTATTTTTAAAAATTCAAACGATTTATCCTTCCGATTTAGATATACTCAAAGGAAAAGTCTATCTGAATACAGTTCTGGTATCGAGAATTCATTTTTTAGAGAGAGAAGTGTGAAAATTAAATTTCGTTTGGTTAAGGAAATTAATAATCAGACAGATTTTAAAAATTCAAATGATAACGTTTCTGCAGATTTTTTATCAAACAGAGTAAGAACGCTGACTACCAATGATATAATAACCGATTTTTCGTATAGACCAATAGGTTGGATTGAACTAGGAATTAAAATTCAAACAGGAACAAGCACCGACAGATTCCCAAATAATCCGACAATTATTGATTTCAATTCTCAAGTAATTAGATTTAATTTTTCATTTACAAGTAAAGGAAGGTTAAGATTTGAACTTGAAAGGAACGAATTCTTAACAAATAACTCACAAAATTACATCCCATTTGAAATAACACGTGGAAATAATATTGGTAAAAATTATATTTGGAGAGTAAATTTTGATTTTAGATTTGCAACTAACTTCCAAACGATGGTAAGTTACGATGGAAGAAAACATGAAAAAGGAAAAGTTATTCATACAATGAGAGCAGAAGCAAGAGCGTATTTTTAGAAAATTTTCAAATAACAAAAAATAAATGGCAGACAAATAATAAATTTGAACAAAAAACTAAATATAGATTTAAAATGTTTGACTTTTGACTTTAATATTTTTACTTTTGAGTTATTATGAAAATCGTATCGAATATCGTTGAAGTCCATATATTCAGAATTGTGAACAAGAAGATGCAATTTCTAATTCTTCGTCGTTCTAATGATTTCTCATATCCTTTGGTATGGCAAATGGTAACTGGTAAAAATGAAATTAATGAACGGGCAGTTGATACTGTTGTTAGAGAAGTCAAAGAGGAAACAGGACTTGAAATAATTAAAATGTGGGTTGTTCCAAATACAAATTTTTATTTTGATTATGAAAATGATGAATTAAATCTTATTCCAGTTTTTGCAGTACAGGTTGATAAAGATGAAGAGGTTAATATTTCGGAAGAACATAGTACTTATAAATGGGTTGATTACAATATCGCGAAAAAGATGTATGCTTGGCCCGGTCAAAAGGAATCAATTGATGTGATTTATAATTATTTTATGAAGAATAAAAAAATATTAAATTTAGTTGAAATAAAAGAAATAAGTAAAACATAAACTATATAGGAGTAAATTTTGAGTTTATTAATTATCGGTTCAATCGCATTTGATACAATCGAAACACCAATAGACAAAGTTGAAGATACACTGGGTGGGTCTGCAACATATATTTGTCTTGCTGCAGGGTATTTCTCAAAGCCAAATTATATTGTTGGTGTTGTCGGTGATGACTTTAAATCTGAACATATTGAAATGTTAGAAAAGCATAATACTGATTTGCAAGGATTGCAAATTATCAAAGGAGGAAAAACTTTTCGTTGGGGTGGAAGATATCATGAAAATTTAAATGATAGGGATACACTCTTTACTGAATTGAATGTATTTGAAACATTCAATCCACAAATCCCAAATAATTTGAGAAAAACAGAATTTGTCTTGCTCGGTAACATTGACCCACCTTTGCAAATGAATGTATTAAATCAGATAGAAAGCCCTAAATTTATTTTTTGCGATACAATGAATTTATGGATTGATATTAGAAAAAAGGAATTATTAGAAGTTATGGAAAAAGTTGATATGTTAGTAATTAACGATTCTGAGTCAAAAATGATTTCAGGTGAAAAAAATATTTTTAAGGCAGCAGAATATATTCAAAAAATTGGTCCTAAATATCTGATAATTAAAAAAGGTGAACACGGAGCAATACTTTTTTATGAAGATAAGATGTTTTCCATACCTGCGTTTCCATTAAAACAAATTTCTGACCCCACTGGTGCAGGGGATTCATTTTTAGGAGGACTTGCTGGTTATGTGGCCAGAACAAATGACATAAGTTTTAAAAATATTAAGAAAGGAATTGTTTACGGAACTTGTATGGCTTCGTTTTGTGTAGAGCATTTCAGTACTAAGGGACTGGAAAATTTATCTGAGGATGAAATTGAGAATAGATTCAAAGAAATGAAAGAATTAACCGAGTTTTAATATGTCAGATTTTAGCTGTTTTGAATTTAAGGATGATAAACTGATTTTTATTGACCAGACAAAATTACCGATCGAAGAGATCTATATTCAGACAGATGATTATGAAAGAATTGCCGAAGCAATTGAAAAACTCGAAATTAGAGGTGCTCCTGCCATAGGTGTGGTTGCTGCTTATGGATTAGTACTATCGGTTAGAGAATTTTCCCATAATCGAGAAGAAAAATTTTTTAATGCTTTTGAGAGAATGAGAGCAACAAGACCGACTGCCGTAAATCTATTCTGGGCACTTGATAAAATGAGAATTGCTTTTGAAGAAAATAA
The DNA here is from genome assembly GCA_016929735.1 of Ignavibacteriales bacterium. GTDB lineage: Bacteria > Bacteroidota > Ignavibacteria > Ignavibacteriales > Melioribacteraceae > JAFGPR01. The sequence goes on from JAFGID010000207.1 coordinate 17,631, forward strand.
ACATTTAGATAACATTTACGAACTGCTTTTACATTCAGCAAGAGAAATCCATTTAGATGACATTGAAAGATGTGAAATGATTGCAAAGAATGGACTGATGATTTTTGAAAAAACTTGTTATGTCTTAACGCATTGTAACACGGGTCAATTAGCAACTGGAGGTGAGGGAACAGCCTTGAATATTATTAAGGAAGGACATGAAAATGGTTTTGTTAAATTAGTTTATGTTGACGAAACCCGTCCATTATTTCAAGGTTCTCGTTTAACAGCATTTGAACTTGAGAAAGCAAATATTCCTTTTAAAATTATTACCGATTCCACTGCTGCATTTTTAATGAAAAATAAGATGGTGGATGTAGTAATTACTGGAGCAGATAGAATTGCTGTTAATGGCGATACAGCTAATAAAATCGGAACCTACAATTTAGCAGTTTTATCTAATTTTCATAAAATTCCATTTTATATCGCAGCACCAACAAGCACTATTGACTTAAATTGTGAATCGGGTAAAAATATTAAAATAGAAGAAAGAAAAAAATCGGAAATTTTACGAATAAAGGATATCCAAATATCAAAGGAAAATTACGATGTGTATTCACCAGCGTTTGATATTACTCCTAATGAATTAATAACTGGGATTATAACAGAAAACAGATTGCATAAACCACCTTATAACTTCAATGACAAAGATTGTTAAAACAAGAGCGATTGTTCTACGAAAAATTAATTATAGTGATACGAGTAAAATAGCAACATTTTACACAGAAGAATTAGGTAGGATTTCAGGTATTATTAAAGGTGGCCGTAATCCTAAAAGTAAAACTGGTGCTATTATTGACCAAATGAATTTAATTGAGTTGGTATTTTATGGTAAAGAAAATCGTGATGTCCAACTTGTCAGCCAAGCAGATTTAATCCAACATTATCCACATATAAAAGATGATTTTGAAAAAATAAAATACGCAGTTGCAATTTTAGAATTACTTTATACGTTAACTATTGAAAATGAAATCAATAAAAAATTATTTTTGGGAGCAATCAAAATATTTTCTCTCCTCGAGAAAGATTCTGAGGAACCAAAAGTACTATTTACGCGTTTTTTAATTTTCTTTATAAAAGAGCTGGGATATGAATTACAATTAACGAAATGTAAGCATTGCGGAAAACAATTAGAAAATCAATCAAGCGTGCTTTTTAATTTCGAATTTGGCTTTTTCTGCGATGAATGTAAAATACATTTTCAAGCAGAAGTTGCATTTGATAAGGAACTTTACAAAAATATGCTTTGTTTAATGAACAAAAAATATGGAAATATTACAATTTCAAATAAACAACTCGATAAAATTATTAAATTTTTATTGAAATATTTAGCATTTCATATCCAAGAATTTAAAGGAATTAAATCCTTATCATATTAAAAAGAATTTTATTAAATCAATAGGAATAATTATGAAATCAAAAAATTTAATTGCTGCAATCGTTTTCCTTGTTATAGGGATTATAAGCGGTGCAATTTTAGTATCTAATTTTGATATTATAAAAAGTAGCAATGCAGACAATGTTGGCGCCGAGAATTCACCCATTACACTCAACTCTGACGTTCAAGCTTTTAATAATATGTTTACTGAGGTAGCTGAAAAAGTAACGCCATCAATCGTTCAAATTATGGTAGTTGTTCAAAGAAAAAATCAATTTCAGGATATGTTGCCGGAAGGATTTGAATTCTTCTTTCCATTTAAGGAAGACATCCCGAAAGAGCAGCAAGGGGGTGGTAGCGGTATTATTATTAAATCAGATGGTTATATACTTACAAATAATCACGTAGTCAATGGTGCGACACAAATTGAAGTGAAACTTTGGGACAGAAGAACTTACCAAGCTGAATTAGTTGGTGCAGATCCATTGACAGATTTGGCAGTAATTAAAATTGATGAAACTAATTTACCAGCTGCATATCTGGGAAATTCAGACGAGTTGAAAGTCGGACAATGGGTTATGGCTATTGGTAATCCTTTGGCATTGCGTTCCACTGTTACTGCTGGAATTATAAGTGCATTAGGCAGGAATGAGCTTCGTCTTATTCAGGATAGCTATGGTGTTGAAGATTATATTCAAACAGATGCAGCAATCAATCCAGGGAATAGCGGTGGTGCATTGGTTGATTTGAATGGTGCAGTAATTGGTGTTAATACAGCAATTGCCACAAATGGATTTTCAGCAAGTTATATTGGATATGGATTTGCAATTCCAATCAATTTAGCAAAATCAGTTGC
>JAFGID010000015.1 GCA_016929735.1 Ignavibacteriales bacterium
ATATCTCTGCCAAGTATTCCTGATATTGAATTAAATGGCTCTGCAAAAAATTGCAACCATCTTTCAGCATCAAAATTTTTCAATTTGATATCCATTCTGGCAGAAATAGTATATCCGAAAAGATTACCGCTTCTCTTATCAAATTGTGTACTTCTTCTTTCACCTTTTACAAGTTTTAACTCTTCAACTTTAATAGATTTTTTTAATGCTTCGGAATATTCAACTAATGTGCTATGAACAACTTTTCCAACATTCATCTTGTTTATATCATCAATTATCTTAACTGTAATTGGATTAGGCCCGCTTGAATCATGCCCTTCCATCCAAATTATATGCTCAGTAGTGAAATCAGCTACTTGTTCTTCAATCAGTTTATTCGCCCATTTTTCCAAATTTTCTGAGAAGTATTCCTTCAACGGTTCAACAATCGAATAATCTTCCTCAGATAATTTAAAATCAGCAAAATGAAATGGCAACCCCCCTTTTTTCCAATTATAAGTAATAATAGAAACATCCGTTCCATGAACCATTGGTCTGTAGATGTAAAAATAAAAATTATATCTTGGCATAGTTGAAAAACGGGATGTAATTTTTCTTGTTCCATCAGCCCCTTCCCATAAAAATTCGGACTTAGGACTATCCAAAGAATTTACACCACGATAAAACATTATAACATCAATTCCGAATTGATCATATATTTGCGGCAATTGAGAAATTTGTCCCCATGAAAAAGGTGAATAACCAATTTTTGAAACACCTCCATGCTCATTACAAATTTTATGTCCAAGTAATAAATTACGAATTAGATTTTCGCCACCAACTTGAAACTCCTCTGGAAGAATATACCAAGGGCCAATTAGTAATTTTCCCTCTTTAACAAATTTTATAATTTCATTTTTCTTATGCGGTCTTATTTCTAAATAATCTTTTAAAACAATTGACTGACTATCAAGATGAAAAGCACGATAACGAGGTTCTGTCTTCAAAATTCGTAAAGTTTCGTCAAGCATATCAACAAGATTTTGTCTTGTACGTTGGAATGGGAACCTCCATTCCCTATCCCAATGTGTATTTGATATTACATGAAAAACATAATTCTTTTTCATTTGAATTTATTCCTTTTGTACCATTAAATTTAATTAGAACATAAAAATTCTAATCTGTGAGAATCCGCTAAAATTGTACTGAGATTTTCGAAGTATCCGCTTTATCCGCGTTCTATTTTAATAAATAAATTTTCTTTTAATAAAACTTCAGGCAGTCCACCCTTTGCAATGTATGATGCAGCGGATAAATTATGTCCCGAAGTATGAGCAAATGGTACTGCAACGCAGCACCCAACCCCTGCAGCACGAATTGCAATTGTTCCACTCTCACTATCTTCAAAACCGATTACTTTATCAAAATATTCCTTCGGTATTCCCAGTTGATAAAGTGCAATACTATATAAGTCTCTATGTGGTTTCAATCTTATCTCACTCGAATCAGTTGCTGTAATAACTGCATCATAAAATTTTGTATAATCTTCAAATTTTGAGATTAATATATTTTTACATTCGGTAGGCAATTCTGTCTTGGAAATTTTTTCTATCAACACTTTAAATACTTCAGACAAGACTATATCTGCTTCATAAAATATTGATGAAGTTACGACAGCAATTTTAACAGGCCTTTTAATAAAGTAATTGCTTAAGTTAATTAAATTGTTCGTCACTATACTTTTATCAAAATTTATCTCTGGCTTATCACTACTTTTTTGATATTCTTCAATTAAATAATCAATCACATACTTGACATTATCCCCAAGTAATCCCTTAACAAGCGGTAGAAATATTTCTACTCCTTTCATCGCTGTTATCAAATGTTTATTGGGAACACCAAAAACTTGTTTTGAAATTTCACTCCCCTGCCCTAATTTTATTTTCTGCAAAATTTCGTGGTATCTTTGATAATAGACATCAATACCTATTCTAACTAAATCTTCTTTTTTAAATTCTGGCAATTTTTCCAAATACTTGTCATAAAAATAATTTAATTGAACTTGCTTTATCTCGATATCGGAGGGTTCTGAATTTCTCAAATATTTTATTTTTTCATCTTTAAGCATTTCAGTGAGTAAAAGATTTTTTGCATTATTCTTCACTTCTTCTTTTCGCTGTTTATCTTGTCCATATGTAATATTCCATAGTACAGCATAAATAAAAGATTCCTTTATTTTATCTAATTTGAATTTATTTTGATATTTATTAATTAAATATTCAATATGTTTTGTTGTGCTGTTTCCTATTACGAAAGGTAAATCAATAAAATGGTCAAGCCCCATCCATTCATCTTTTGCCATTTTATTGCTTAATTTTCTTACCATAAACTCCAAAGAATGTATGCATAAGTCTTCAGTTGTTGTAGTTGTTCCATCCATATCCATCACTATTCCAATTATATCTTTTAGCGATGATAATTTAGATGCTAATGGATAGACTGAATATTCTTCAAATATGTAATCAGGATTTTTAACGATTGCAAATTCCTCACCTGAATTAAGAATTACTTGTGCTGCTTTTTGTTTGTCTGTAATTAATACGTTCATTTTTTACCACTAAGTTCACTTAGGACACTAAGAGTTTTTGTTTATAAAATTAATCCCTTGACTTAAAATATTTTGAACTTCCTCATCTGATTGTCCTTCGGCATAAAATCTGATTATTGGTTCTGTCTCGGATGAACGAATTAGTAACCACCTTGTATCACCTTCAAGAAGAAATTTCAATCCGTTTATTATTCCACGGCTGCTCAGGAATTTTTCTATATAAACAATTTTGAAATCTGATATTTTCTCTGGTTGTTGTGTAAATAAATTTGGCAACAAATTGATTCTGTCTTCATCTTCATATTTTACATCGATTCTATCATAAAATATATTTCCAAATTCTTTACTTTTTTCAGATATTAAATCACTAAGTTTTTTATATTTTGATTTAGCTAGCATTTCTATAAATAACAATCCCGATAAAATTCCATCTCTTTCAGGTATATGTCCTTTGTATCCGTAACCGCCGCTTTCCTCGCAACCGAATGCTATGTCTTCTTCGAGCATCTTTTCACAGATATACTTAAATCCAACTTGTACACTGAAAACTTTTCTATTCCCATTTTCAAAATATTGCTTTAATTTATTAGTAACAGAAGATGTCTTGACAAGATGGCCATCAACTTTTTTTTCATTTATCAAAAAATCAGTTAGGAGCAAAATAGTTTCCTGTGCACTCAACCAATCACCATTATCAAGCAAAATACCTACTCTGTCTGCATCTCCATCGTTGGCGATACCAAATGAATATTTACCATCTTTAATAAGTTCATCTTTCAGCGGAATTAAATTTTTCTCAATTGGTTCGGCATACCTATATGAAAAATCCTCTCGGACAATACCAAAGATTGTATTTGTATCAATTTCAACCTCTCTCAAAAGATTTTCGATGATTTGCTGTCCCGCACCGCTCATTGAATCAATTAAGATTTTTAAATTTGATTTTTTAATCGCATTAAAATCAACGAACTCTTTTATTCTCTTAATATAATTTGATAAAATATCACATTCTAAAACTAATTTTTCATCTTTCTTTATTTCTGATTTACCTAGTAATTTTTCTATTTCAAGAGTTACTTCAGTCAGAAAAGGTCCGCCATAATGTGCTTTAAATTTAATTCCATTATATTCTGCCGGATTATGTGAAGCCGTAATCATTACACCTGCACTTAATTTTTTATTTTTAACTGTAAATGAGACTACAGGTGTTGGGATAATCCCATCTGATAAAATACTTTCAATTTTATTTCCTGAACATACCTGGGCAAATAATTGAGCAAATTTTTTAGAATATTTTCTTCCGTCATATCCGACAACAATTTTCGGATTATCAAATTTCTGATTTATGTAATCTGAAAATGCTTGTGCGACTATTGCAACATTTTCAAAATTTACTTCTGAATCTATTAACCCCCGCCAGCCGTCTGTTCCAAATATTATATTCATTTTTTCTCCATCGCTACAAAAACTCAAGAACAATAAGGTTAGTCTAAATTATCTGATAATTCTTTTCGAATTTTTTGATAATCAACATTTCGGATTGGACAATTATCCTTTATTGCTAATGCTGCAACAGCACCACAAGCCTCCCCAATCGCTGAACAGGTTGGTTGAATCCGGACTGCACTATGCCCTTCTCTCGTTGATGAGACGCATCTACCTGCTGCAAGAATATTATCCGCATCTTTAACGAATAAAGCACGCATTGGAATTTCATAATATTGTCCTTCAGGTAATTCTTCCATTCTCGATTCTTCATCTTCCTGTCCATGAATATCGATACCATAGCAAGCACGGGCGATTGCATCTTGAAATTTCATTCCTTTTTTCACATCATTACCGTTAATCGTATAATCTCCTATTACTCTTCTTGTTTCACGAACACCAACCTGAACTGCACTCTCCAATAAATATGAATTTTCAAAACCTTTAATTTCCTTCACTAGAAAATTTACAACTCTGTTTATCTGTTCCCGACCTATAATTTCAGCTTTTGTCAAGTCATAAGATGATGAAGCATCCAAACCAGTGATGTTTGTTGTATTAAAAGCACCTTCACCTTTTTCAGGTAAAGTTGTAAAAAAAATATATTCCAACTCTTTATGGAGTTCTCCCTTTTCAACTGCCCTTTTAACTGAATTAAAAAATCCTGCGATTGATATAATATTTTTATAATCAGTAGTATCAAAAATCCAAGAAAAATAATCCTCTTTGTTTTTCCACGCATTTTCTTTTACCTTGTCAATATCAATACCACCCATCCTAAAGAACAATGTCATCGTCTGAAGATTACCTGTTTTTTCATCACCTTTTTGAAATGGTAGATTTGATAGATAAATCAAAGATGCATCACCCGATGTATCAATAAATACATTTGCTTGAATTATTATTTCTTTATTGTTTGACTGAACTGTAATTGATTTAAGTATTCTATCCTTGAAATCCGTAGCAATAATTTCTGCATTAAATAAAATATCAACATTTGCTTCTTTCAGTAATTTGTAGGCTGCTTTGCGAAACTCGAGAGCATAAAATCCATTATCTATCATTCCTTCAATTTTACGCATTTCATTTTGCAAATTTTCAAACACTCCACGAACTAGCACTTTATCTTTTATCCAATATTTCATAAACGGTGTAACCATACCCGCAGAAGACATTCCACCAAGAAATGAGTACCTCTCTACGAGAAGCGTTTTAGCTCCATGAGAACTAGCTTTAATCGCCGCAGAGATCCCGGCAACACCTGCACCCGCCACAATTACATCGTATTTATTTTGAATTGACATAAAAATCATAAAAATTATTGTGCAAATGTAAATAATTTAGAGATAAGTTGATTATAAAAATATTTTCATTTTTAATAGATTAGTAAAGAATCAATTTTTCAAAGGAAGAATAACAATATTACTTTATCAACACCATCTTCTTTGCTTGTATAAAATTACCTGCATTCAACTGATAGATATAAA
>JAFGID010000208.1 GCA_016929735.1 Ignavibacteriales bacterium
AAGAATTGCTGAACGTTTTAGTTTTCCATCTTCCAATAACAGCAAGTTATCAAGAATTCGCTCAATATTTTCTTCATCTGCAATAAAAGGTAACCTTTTGCTGCTTGTGGCACCTTTTTTAAATGCTTCTATAGCAACAATATCAATATTTTCAAGTCCTGCTCTTGGTTCAATTACATCGTCCCATGTTTTTCCAACTTTTTTTAAAAGAAATTCGTTCAACGCATTGCCTTTAAGTTCCTGTTTTGTACTTCCACTTCTATAATGGTATTTGCCCTGATAAGAAATAGGAACGTCGTAAGGCTTAACATCAATTTCGATGTATGGTTTATATTCTTGATGATGTAAATTAACATCACAGATAATTCCCAAATTAGTTTGTATTTTATTGGGAATATCATCCATCAAACGTTTTGAATTACTTATACCGACAACTTCGCCTTTATCATTCATGCCAACAAATATTTTCCCTCCTTTGGCATTGGCAAACCCACAAATCCATTTTAGGTATTCATCGCGCCAACTTTCTTTCCATTCTATGTTTTGTTGTTCTGGCATAATTATTTATTCAGTTTATTATAGTATCGTTTTCGTTGTTTAAACATTTTTTCAAAGTAATCAATTTTTGAATCTCTATAATCAAAAATTACTGGTGGTTTTTTTGAACGTTGAATTCTTCCAATGTATTGAATCAATTTTCCTTCGAATGCAAATGGGTAAACAATAAATAAGCACTCCAAGATGCAAATGTCAATCCCTTCTCCAAAATATTGACCAGTCGAAATTACTATTTTGAAATGCCCCTGTTTTATTTGCTCAATTTTGCTTTTTCTGGCACTTTCAGAATCATCACCGTGAATTGTTATTGTTTCATATTTATCCTTCAGGTACAGGTTCAGAATGTCAACATGCGCTTTTCTTTCGGTCAAAATCAAAATAGTTTTAAATCTTTCTGCATTTTGTTCAATGTCATTTAAAATCAATGAATTTCTTTGCGTGTCGTGAATAAGAATGCGGGAGATAGTTTCGTATTTATCGATTTTATAGTCAAAAGGAGCGAAAAGCTCTGTTTCTTTAATGTTTATTTCCGTTTTGATATTTCTTTCCGCTAAAAATTGCTGCTGGTTTACATGATGAAGAATGTTCCCGATATAAACAAATATCAATTTCTCGTCATTATTTTTTCTCTTTGGAGTTGCGGTTAGTCCATAAAGGTAAAAAGCATTAAAATTAATTATTGCTTCCCGAAATGATTTTGCCGGAATATGGTGGCATTCATCAATAATGATTGTTCCAAATGCATTAGATATTTCTTTGTAATCATCGATTCTGGATAAAGATTGAATCATTGCAATTGTAATATGTTTACCAATCTTTTTCTTTTGATTTCCAATTTGCCCGATATCTTTTTTAGGAATTTTCAAGAAGTCTTGAATGCGTTCAATCCATTGGTCGAATAACTGTTTCCGGTGTACAATGATAAGTGCAGGTTGACGCTTTTCAACAATTATCTCTAGACCAATAACAGTTTTACCAGAGCCGGGTGGTGAAACAATTACACCAAAATCTTTTCCCTGTACTTTTTCAAGCGCAATTTCCTGATGGTCTTGAAGTTTTATCTCAGATTCAAAATCAACGAAATCTTTTTTCTCTCTTCTATCGACAATTTTAAAAGGAATGTTTTCCTTGTTGCAGAACTGAACCAATGATGCAGAAAAGCCTCTCGGAATCATTACTTCACTATCGGATTCTTCAATTAGCTTGAAAAACTTTTCAGTATTGAAAGTACTTTTTCCTAAATTCTTTTTGGCTAAAAAATCTGAATTGTAGAAATTTAGTTGCTCCCTAAGAAATACGATTAACTTTCTGCTAAGTTGTGCTCTTTTAAGATAAATCTGATTGCTAATGACAATTTCAAGCTCATAAGGTTTATCGAATCTCGGTGTAGAAATAAACACTTCACTGGGCTTTGCATCGAATAATTCTTCATAAAGTATTTTCAGATTTTCAATTGAAAGTTTTTCTATCGATTTTAGAAAATACCATTGGTTTTCAATTGGAGTAAAAATTTCAGGATTAATGAAACACGAATTACCTTGTGCCAATGAATTGCCTTGAAAGGGAAGAGCAATTAAGTTGCCCATTCCTTTACCTGAATGAAAATCCTGATTTGGGAATAGCCTGTCGAAACTTGGTTCTTTTTCGAAGTGAGAAATAATGTTGGAATAACGCAACATCTCAAACATTATTTTTCGGCTCTGTTCCGCGGGAAAAGCATCTTCAAAAAACACCCACAAATGACCTCCATTACCTGAACGGGAACGTTCGATATATGAAGGAATTTTATATTTATTACATGTTGAGTGAAGCTTCAGAATAGTTTCCTTCCAATTCTGCTTGTCAAAATCCACTGCAATAAAATAAGATGTATTGTCTTCAAGTAACGGATATATTCCATATGTTTCTTTTCCTGACAAATGAGATTCTATTGCAATATTGTCGAAAGGTAAATATTCCTTGTTTTTATAGTCCTTAAAAGTTCCACCCTGTGCTTTATGCTTATTGTAATCTGTCCAATCTACTTTGTACGCCGGCATATATCCACTTCTTCTATCTTTCTCCCACCTCACGGCATATAAGTCCGTTCTTCCCCGAAAAAGAGATTTGTATAAGTCGATATTTTGGATTGTATTAGTCACATTACAAATATAGAACTTCTTGTGAGAGGATAGAAGTAAATAGCTCTTATGCAATTTTCGATTGTGTGTGACTTGTGTGAATTGCAAATGCGCCAAATGTGCGTTGGCCTGCCGTGTTTAGCATGAAACCTCACGTTTGTGTATATTCCTTTTACAAATAACATGTGTTTATCCTAAACATAACATTAATATCCATACCCTGTTAAAGATCATGTCTACATCTCCCAATGAAGATATAAGATAAGGACTTTTTAGCGTAACCATTTTCACATTTTTAGCCGTTTTAGTATCCGGTTGTCATTTTAATTAATTCAACAATAAGAGGCAAGGATTTGATAGTATTTCGTACGGGGAAGATAATAAATCAACAGGGATTATTTCAGTTGTGATACTCCCTCATAATGACTGATGTGGATAAACCTCCGGGAGGTTTCTAACCTCCGGGAGCTTGGAATGAAGTTACCACCGATTCATCACCTTTTC
>JAFGID010000209.1 GCA_016929735.1 Ignavibacteriales bacterium
AAAAAAGTTCGGTGTAAACTGATAGGAAATCGCTTCGTAATCCCGCACGACACCATACCATCAAACGATAGGCAAAATGTCGCAAGCTCCATTTTACCTATCGGAGCGCGTGGTTTCACTCCTCGATGGGCTCATGGCTTTCGCCACTTCGCCCATCAACGGGGTATCATCCATGCCACCTCTGTGCTTGCGCACCCCGGTGTCACGTCTGATGCCCCGCACTCCGTTATCAGAAATTTTGACGAAGGAATGATATAATAATATCTCTTGACAATACTATCTTATTGCGTTAGTATCATGAATATGATTATTGGGTTCAGATCAAAAGAGACAGAAAAGATCTGGAATGGAAATACGTCATTAAAGCTGCCAATAGATATTCAGAATGCAGCAAGAAAAAAATTGAGAATGCTAAATAGTGCACATGATCTGAATGATTTAAGGATTCCTCCTAATAATAGACTGGAATCCTTAAAAGGAGATAGAGAAGGACTTTACAGCATACGAATTAGTTCGCAATGGAGGATTTGTTTTCAATGGCAAAATGGAAATGCATTGAACGTAGAAATTGTGGATTACCACTAACAGGAGATAATTATGGGTAGACTGCGAAATATACACCCTGGAGAAATATTACAAGAAGAGTTTCTTGATCCGTTTGGCATTACTGCATACAGATTAGCAAAGGAAATAAAAATACCGCAAACACGAATTTCACAGATATTGCAAGGTCGAAGGAGAATAACAGCAGACACGGCCTTGAGACTTTCTGAGTTCTTTGGTAATTCCGCACAATTCTGGTTGGGGCTTCAGGACGATTACGACCTTGAAGAAGAAAGGATAAAAATTGGAGATGTGTTGAGTGGAATACATCGGATAAAAGTCTCATAATTGTCCAAACTTCCGATAACAGTGCGTATATGCTATGGACTAACGCCCTTGGCCTTCCCCACATTCGGCATTCGCCGAACGAAATATACGCCCGAAACGATATAACAACCCCAGGGAAAACGCCGATATAGAAAGGGTTATAAGGACATTGAAAGAAGATTTAGTCTGGCCGCATGACCGGGACAATCCATACCAGTTTAAAGATGCTTTAGATAAATGGATCAAAGAATACAATATGGATTTTCCTCATTCAACTCTGAAATGGAAAACCCCAGATGATTTTGAAAAAGAATTCTATGAAATTTCTAACATTATTTCTGCTTGATTAATGGGGGGCATTACACGGCTTGTAAATTTTAACTCCGAAAACTGGCTGTATAATACACACTCCCTTTTTCAGTATTGCTCTCAATTTCTTTCATTAAAGTTTCAGCACTTACATCTTCAACAATAATTGTTTTTACTGTTCCATTCCGCTCTAAAATGCCAAATACTATCTGTTTTCAATAATTTCATTTGCAATTACAAAATATTAAATTGAATATATTTTATTAAAGATATACAATAATCAAAAGAAGGAAAAAAGTTTGAATTCAGCAAATTGTATAAATTGTGGTGCAAGCTTAAAGCTTGACTCCCATGATAAATATATAAAGTGCGATTACTGTCAATCCTATAACAGTAATTTTTCCTCATTTGATAACATAGATTTATATCTAAAAAACTGTGATAAAAGTAATAACATATTTTTTGATCTCCAAACAGCATATAAAAAAGATGATTTTAATAAAGTAAAAGAGATTTCTTTATCAATATTAACTAATAGTCCAGAATCATGGATTGCCCTGACATATCTGTCTATTGCTGATTTTTGGTTAGGTTATGACGATTTTAGTCACGTAGAAAATATATACGGTAATCTCTTGCTAGCATTAAAATATTCAGATAATAATGAATTCGTTGTAGATGTTTCAAACAAAATATCTAATGACATTGTTGTTTTAGGGGCAAAAAATCAATGTTATGGAGAAGAATTTCAACATTCAATAAACGCTTTTAAAATTGCGCAAAAAATCAGCAATTTCAATGATGAAGCCAAAAAATGTATAGAAAACTATCTTAATAAAGCATTTCAGTATCAAAAAGTTAAACTTGAAAATCTTCTAAATAAAAATAAAAAAGACTACGATCCACCTTATGTTTCAATAAATGCACTTTTTAATATTTGCTATTTTATTGAAAACAAAGAAATTCTTGAATTTTTATATATTCACACTAAAATTCATCTAGATAAAGGAAAAACAAAATCATATTTTGAAATTTTGAAAAATAATCTTATTCAAATTGAAAATAAATTAAAACTACATAAGAGCAAACTAGTTGATAAAAGTATTTCTATTGGTTCTAACGGAATAATTCGAATTATATAATCCATATATTTATTTGAAATAAATAGCAAATGTTTTAACTTTAAAGGAGTGAATTATGTCAGAAAAATTCGATTTTAATTCAATATATGAAGATGAGACATGGACAGTTTTATATGAAAATGCTGAAGGCTATCAGGAAAAATTTTATGAATGTATAAAAAACGAATGCGAAAAAAGTAACTTCCCTAATCTAACAGTAACAATAAATGATTATTCAACAGGGGGGTGGTTTTCTAAAGAAACAACAAAAATGCTCAAAATAAAAGCTAAAAAATCAGCATTTATGAAATTCGAGATTTATTACAGAGCACAAGTTTTTGGTAATGTTGTTCTTTTTACAAGATTGGAATGTATGGAAAGAAATTTTTTTGATACTTTGACTGGTAAAGTTGGTGAAGAATTAAAAGCCAATTTAAGAGCTAAATGCAGAAACATGGCACAGTATGAAGAATTTGTTGCAATTGATAGTCTGGCAAACATAATTTATGATAACGCATTACAAAAAATGGATCCAAATTTTAAAGAAAGAAAAATGTTACGGACAAAACTTTAAGCTTCCCTTTTTAACTTCTCTATCTTTCAGTTCTAAAATCAGCTAATCTCAAAAAGGGGTGTATGTTTAGTAAATAACGCTTGATGCAAAAAGACAGCATTGTAAATAATGAAAACAAAATATACTAATCCCCCTGATGAATTAACTAAATTATTCTATTTTTTTGAAAATTTTGAGATTAAATTAACAAAAAAATACTATACATCGTATAACAAATGCTATTAATCATATGATAAATATTTAAATCAAAAATTTATTGAATTGTTTGGGGAAAAAACATATTCTGATGAACATATAGCTGAACAAATATGCTCAAACGCTGTACGACATGTTTTTGCTAATAGATTAACAAATGATTGTT